>NZ_JWHB01000015.1:0-81194 GCF_000804305.1 Acinetobacter sp. YZS-X1-1
AAACCTGGAAGTGGTCAATACTTATGAAGGTACCCATGATGTACATGCCCTAATTCTAGGTCGTGCTCAAACAGGTATTGCTGCATTCTCCAACTAAATGCAGATCAACTTCTAGCCAGCAATGCTGGCTAGTTTGTTTTGGCTGACTTTAATTAAAGTCAGCAAATCAAGTTCTGGGATGGTTTTTTAAAATCTAGTCAGTTTCAGAATTAAAGCTCAATTAAACATTCTATGTTTCATTTAATTAATTAGGTGAAACATAAACTTTTAAAAGGCACAGGAGTGCCAGCAAAGTGTAAAGGACATTATGAATACGCTTAATTCACAACAAAATCTTCTACCAGAAGAAAATATGCCTAAGAAAAAGGTCTGGATTCTGGCTTTTGTCTTTTCATTTTTAGCGTTATTGGTAGATGGTGCAGATCTTGCACTATTAGCCTACAGTCTAACCAGCCTCAAACAAGAATTTTCTTTAAGTAGTATTCAGGCAGGTGCACTTGGTAGCTGGACACTTGCTGGTATGGCCATTGGTGGCTTTTTTGGTGGCTGGGCTTGTGACCGCTTCGGGCGAGTTCGGGTGATTGTTGTTGCGATCGCTTTATTCTCTTCATTAACCTTCTGGCTAGGCTTTACTCAAAGCTATGAAGAATTCAAATGGTTGCGATTCTTTTCAGCAATTGGCTTAGGTGCCCTCTATATTGCCTGTAATACGCTAATGGCAGAGTATGTGCCAACAAAATATCGTTCTACAGTACTTGCTGCTTTAATGACAGGTTGGACACTTGGTTCAGTCGTTGCCACTGTACTTGCAGGATGGTTACTTCCAGAATTAGGCTGGCGTTACCTTTACTATATCGCCATTGTTCCGATTGTTCTTGCCATTGGCATGTTCTTCCTGGTACCAGAACCACAAGCCTGGTTAAAGGCGCGTCAAGAGAGACTGGCAGCCAAAGCCAGCGGCGTGGTGCAGGAAAAACCGAAGAATACGTTTAAAATGATCTTTGCCGATGCTTTAAGCCGTCGCATGTTCATCCTCTGGTCGTTCAGTACCGCATTTTTACAGTTTGGTTATTACGGTGTAAGTAACTGGTTACCGGCTTATCTGGAATCAGATCTCGGTATTAAATTTAAAGAAATGACCACCTATATGATTGGGACCTTCCTGATCATGATGTGTACCAAAGTGATCGCAGGCATTATTGCGGATAAAATTGGCCGTCGTGCAGTATTTGCTTTCGGTACCATGGGCACTGCAATCTTTATTCCAATTATTGTCTTTGGCAACACACCGGACAATATCTTATGGCTGATGCTGTTTTTCGGATTCCTTTACGGTATTCCATATGGCATTAACGCGACTTATATGACTGAAAGTTTCTCTACCAAAGTCCGTGGTACAGCTACAGGTGGTGCTTATAACATTGGCCGTCTAGGCGCAGTATTGGCACCTTTAACCATCGGTTATTTTGCGCAAGGTGGCTCAATTGGTACAGGTCTACTCATCATGAGTGTGGCTTATTTTATTTGTGGTTTGATCCCGGCCACTTTCATTAAAAACCGTTTATTTGACCCACAAAAAGCTGACTAATTAATTAATCAAATATTTATAAAGACAGGAAGATGCTAGGAAGCAATTAAATGAATAAAATCACACAGGATATCGAAACTATACTCAAGCAGATTCCAGATGGTGCGCATATTATGACTAGTGGCTTCGGTCTGGCAGGACAGCCAATCGAACTGATTGAAGCTTTGATTGATATTGGTCCTAAAGATTTGACCATCATCAACAATAATGCTGCTTCTGGTGACCGTGGCCTAACCAACCTGTTATTGTCAGGACTGGTGAAAAAAATGATCTGTTCATTTCCTCGTGCCAATAACTCAAAGGTGTTTGAAGAGCTGTATAAAGCTGGAAAGGTTGAACTAGAGTTGGTACCACAAGGCAACTTGGCTTGCCGTATTCAGGCAGCGGGTGCAGGTTTGGGCGCTATTTTTACACCTACAGGATACGGCACTAAGATTGCTGAAGGCAAAGAAACCCGCCATATCAATGGCAAGGACTATGTACTGGAATATCCAATTCATGCGGACTATGCCTTGGTTTATGGTAATCAGGCTGATCAATGGGGCAATTTAACCTATCGTAAAGCAGCCCGAAACTTTGGCCCGTTAATGGCAAAAGCAGCCAAAACCACGATTGCCCAAGTGCATGAAATTGTAGAACTAGGCGAGCTTGATCCAGAGATTATCGTGACGCCGGGTATTTTTGTGCAGCATGTGGTGAAGGTAGGAGATATCAAATAATGACAATTCAAAAACGTACACGCGAACAGATTGTAGAAAAAGTTGCACAGGATATTCCGACCGGTTCTTATGTGAATTTAGGCATTGGCTTACCAACACGCGTTGCTGGTTATTTAAAACCTGAACAGGATATTGTCCTGCATTCTGAAAATGGTATTCTGGGTTTTACCGCTTTAACTGATCCTGAACAGGCTGATGATGATCTGATTAATGCCGGTAAAGAACTGGTCAGCATGCTCGATGGCGGCAGTTTTATGAACTCTGCGGATTCCTTCGATATTATGCGTGGTGGCCATTTAGATTTCTGTATTATGGGCGCCTTTCAGGTTGCTGTGAACGGTGATCTCGCTAACTGGCATACCGGTGCACTGGATGCGGTTCCAGCGGTGGGTGGCGCGATGGATCTGGCGGTTGGTGCTCGCTGTGTTTATGTTTGCATGGAACATGTCACTAAAAATGGCGAATCACGAATTGTGGAAAAGCTGACTTATCCAATTACTGGTAAAAACTGCGTTGACCGCATTTATACCGATTTGTGCATTATTGAACTCAAAGATAATCAGGCTTGGGTGCTAGAAATGGTGGATGGCTTGAGTTTCGAAGAACTTCAGCAACAGACAGGTTGCAAGTTACTTGATGGCCGTGCAGCTGCACAGTTAAAAGCATCTGTATAATAATTCTATCAATCATTTAAACATGATTAGAAATCGCAGCTTAGGCTGCGATTTTTTTATGTGTTGTATTTTTTGCGCTAAGTTATGCATTCTAAAAGCGGACATTTCTATTTTTAGCTTACAATTAAATTTTGTATAATCGCCATTATGTTAAATGAGGAGCTATTACATCTATTTTATAAGTTCTTATAGCTGTAAAAAATTCTTCTGTTTAAACTACATTTTTCATGAAATATAAGAAATTATTTATATGCTCAATCAAGAACTTGGACTGACTTTTAAAGGCTTAATGTCACTTATAAAGAATAATCCGCTAAACGAAACTTCTAAAATTAAATATGTACGTCACAAGAGCAATGGAGAATTTTCAGAACTTTTTGATAATGTATTCTTGAACATTGCTGAGCTAGAGGAATATCAGAGAATACAAAGTAAAAGTGTATTTAAAAATATTGATTACATAATATCTTTTTTGGGTACAGAAGGACAAAAATCTTTATTTTGGGGAGTATTTAAGGTCATAAATGAAAAATATAGTGAAAATAATCTTTATGAATATGAACTAGAAGAAATGCCACAATTTAGTGAACTTAAGTTCAGAGTGGTAGTTGACTGGGGGAGAGCTACTCTATCTTGGCATCAGCACTATACCTCTGATAAACAAATCATTGAAATATTGCCTAAAGGCTCTCTAGATAAATTTCCTGGCTATGAAAACGTTCATCTATCATGGAAAGAACTTACCAGAGTAATTAGAACAGACTCTTGGAAGACTGCATTACAGAATCAAAAGGCAGTTTATTTAATTACAGATATTTCTAATGGGAAAAAGTATGTTGGTTCAGCTTATGCTGAAAATATGCTTCTTAATAGATGGCAAAACTATGCACAAAGTCGTCATGGGGGAAATCTTCAATTAAAGCAATTGCCGTTAGAGCATATTGAAAATAACTTTTATTATTCAATTCTTGATATTTTTAAAGCTAAAACAGACGATAAAGTTATATTGAGTCGAGAGAGTTGGTGGAAAAATACGTTATTAACAAGAAGATTTGGCTATAACTCCAATTAACTATTTATTTAATCTTTATAAAAATAACATAATACACGTTATACGGAAGTATTTTTATTTATCTTTATAAATCATAGTCTTACCCTATAAAAAAAGCCCAATCATCACAGATTGGGCTTTTTTTATAATTTTTCATGTTTCAGGTTCAATGAATAAGCAATGTTCCACGATTTTATGTAGTCTCATTTAACTATAAACGGAAAAAATGTCCCGATGCAATAAGAATAAATATCCAAGTAATTATGGTTTAGTAACATTCTCTATTTAAGTGTTAAGTGAAAAAAGAATTCAATACTTGACCTGAAAATGATGCTGGCAGGAGCCGAGTTCTTTTTAAACTGGGGAGCATTTCTAAATTTCACAGCAAAGAATTCAAAATAGAAATGCAGAGATAATGTGTCATGTACTGCGCACCCAATCTTATATTCTATGAGTGCACAATGTATGAGTCTAAATCGATTAGGATTGGGACTGAATATTGACCAGATTGCGTTCGCGGCTTAGGTCATAGCGGTTAATACTAAAGATGAGCAGGGCAAAGCCAAAGCCCAATGCAACACAGGCTGACCAACCATACATTTTCCATAGGTTTAGCGATAGAAATGCACCGATCCCGGCACCTGAAAAATAACAGGTCATATAGATTGCATTAATACGGGAACGGGCTTGTACCGAGATTCGATATACCAGATTCTGATTTAACACATGCAGTGAAGAAATCCCAAAATAAGCGGGAATTAATCCAATGATATACACCCATAAATAGCTTTGCGCAAAAAATAACGGAATCCAGGCCAGAATTAAACCCATGGTAGCAAGTTGTGCAACCCATTTTTCCCGATGTCGACCAATCATTTTACCGGTCCATTGTGATGACCAGATGCCAACCACACCAACAATACCCATTAACCCAATCTGGAAATCATTAAAATGATAGGGTGCTTCCGCCAGTACAAAAGTCATGGTGGTAAAAATAATACTCAGCATACCAAAGCCCAAACCACCAATGATGCTACGTCGGATCAGCATGGGTTCGGTTTTGGCAAAGGTAAATAGTGAGCGATAAATCTGTAAGATACTCATTTGTAATTGGCTCTTTGCTTTAGGTAACTGATACCACATAGCGATACTGAGCAAGAGAATAGAACAGCCACTCAAAAGGTAGACTGCATGCCAGGACCATAGGGTAGAAATCAGTCCTGATACAGTCCGGGCAAACAGAATACCGACCAGTACGCCACTCATCAGCAGACCAACCACTTCAGCACTTTTTTCTCGTTGGGAAAGGTTGGCAGCAAAAGGAATCAGAATCTGGGTGGTAATCGAACAAAAAGAAGCGAGCAGGGTAAAACCATACAGCATATGCAGGTTGGTACTGGCAGAAAGTCCGATTAGCGCCAGTCCGGTACATAGCATGAGGCTGCAAATATAGAGGCGTTTTTCAAACAAATCGCCTAAAGGCACAAACAAGAATAACCCAGTGGCATAACCAATCTGGGTTAAAACGACAGTCCAACCAGACTCAGCCACACTGATATGCAGATCTTCTGCGATAGAATAAATTAATGGCTGGTTAAAATAGTTACAACCCGCGCAGAGTGCGCAGGTCATGGCCATCATAAACATAAATTTTCGTGAAATTTGCCCTTGGGCTGACATCCTTGTCTCCTAAGGCTTTAGAAACTATAAGTCGCTGATAAATTCACACGAGAAACATCCGCTTCTCGATTATCAAAAGTTTCACGTTTGCCGTGGTGATATTCTGCGCCCAGATTAACCTTTGGAACTGGAGAATAAATCACGTTAGCCATATAGTCAGTTAAACGTTTATTGGTTTCAGGATTCGCGCGTGCATAGTCGCTGGAATCATCAAAATCTACCACGCTGGCATTAATGCTACTACGTAGTTTTGGCGTAAATTTATGCGTAAAGCCGATATTTAAACTATTAAACTCATTGAGTAAAAGTTCGTTATTGATTGGATCGACTGAATAATCTCCACCCCAAGCAGCACCATCGGTTGTTGAACCTTGAGTCAAGAAAGCTGCAATACGCTGGTCACCGACCATATGGAAATAGTTACCCTGGATCGAGTTTTGATCATTGAGATGATAACGTCCACCAAGACCTACACCCCAACCAACTTTTTCAATATCACCTGTATCAGTTTGCGCCTGCTTTTGATTGACAAAGCCTTGAGCTAATAAATGCAGCGGACCTGATTGATGAATATATTTAGTGGTTAAAGCAGGCAAGGCAGAAGAGCGATCGCCACCAGCCATATACTCCAGACCAACATTCCAAGTATTTTCCGGATCAAGTTTGAAAGCATAGCTGACTTGAGGCGTACGTAGGACCGACCCACCCAGTAATAAGCTGTAATCGACAGCTTCAGTACTAATTTCTGGTGTCGACATTAATGACCAGGCCTGACCAAAAGTCCAGTTATAGTATTTTAAATGTGCATGACGGATACGTAGTCCACCATCGCCTTTACCATTATTGGTCCAGAAGTCAGCTTCTAAACGTGCAGAAACATTTGGATTTCCACCCAAGCCTTTAGCCAGGAAACCAATTCGGCTGGCAGCAGCAGTAAAATCTGAACGGGTAGAGTCAGGTTCAGTAAAAGGCACTTTATTAATCTGGTTAATAGTACGGCCACGAGCTTCAGGGGTACTTTTGAAATCAACTGCGCCATCAAAGCGAATCAATCCATAAACATCGACATTATCCACCATCGAACTCAGCGTTTTAGAGTCTTGTGCTTTGGCTTCTTCTTGCTGGTTCTTTAACGCAAGTTGCGCGGCTTTCTGCTGTTCCAGTTCGGCCTGGATTTGCTTTAACTGTGATTCTAAAAACTGCATCCGGTCTTCTGACGCTTCTGCTGAAAATGCCTGTGCTGAAGCAATACCACATAATGTTGCTAAAACTAATTTTTTCATTTCTTAATCCCTAAAGAAATTTTCTGATATCTAAGAAGGAAAATCTTTCCTTGTCGTTGCTCTCATTGCTAAATGCAGAGATGCTGACTTTTGAATAATGAATACGAATCTCGTTCAACCAAGAAACATCCTGTTCAGGTCAAAGGGTATGTATTCGATATTTAAAGTCATAAAAATATAGATGAAGGAGGGCAGTAAATTTACCGCCCTCTTGAGTTAAAAGTTATTCAGCTTTTTGTGGATCGTATAAACGGTCCTTAATAAACAGGGCAGGAATCAAACCGCATAGGAAGTAAGCTGCACCCATCACCAATAGACCCGTACCGATCGAACCATTCATCGCAAGATAACCAATCGTAATTGGAGCGAAGATTGCACCGATACGACCAATATTGAACGCACCGCCAACTGCTGTACCACGTACTCCAGTAGGGAAACTTTCGGTTAGATAGGTTGCATTAATGGCATATGGAATACCGTACAGGAATCCGAAGATCAGCATCAGTACACCAATATTATCGGCATTGTGCATATACACCACGACAGGAATAAACAGTGCTGTTCCCATGGTGCCGAAAGCAAATACGATACGACGACCAATTTTGTCAGCCACATAACCTGCAATGATTTTGGCGAACATCATGGTGATAAAAGTACCTACCATGTATAGCGCCATTTCCTTGAATTTAATGCCTAATTCAGCTTCAAGATAACTTGGTAACCAGTTGCTTACACCGAAATAACCGAATAGCAGGAAACCAGAGCTGAAAGACCAAAGGATGAACATCTTGCCATGGGTTTTATCTTTAAGAATGGTGATATATGGGTTGCCTTTTTTGGCATCATTATCCACGATCTGACCAGTTCTTTTCATTTCACGGACACGTTTCCATGATTCTGGCTCTGGCACCATAAAGTGCATTAGGATACCTAAAGCTAATGGAGCAATCGTGATCCAGTACAGCATACGCCAGCCGAATTCAGGAATGATCCAGCCTGAAATCATGGTAATCACCAATGAACCTAAAGTGAAACCGGTCATCAATGTTGCCAGTACCGTAGTACGGTATTTGGTTGGTACATACTCAGACATCAGAGTATTACAGGCAATATATAAACAGCCCAAACCTAAGCACGAAAGGGTACGTAAAATCGCAAACTCTTGATAAGACTGGGCAAAACCTGAATAGGCAGACAAGATTGAGAAGGAAATAGTGGCCAATACGATGACACGTACACGTCCAAACTTGTCACAGGCCCATCCGCCAATAAAGCCACCGATCCCCATACCCAAAAGAGAATAACTTCCCAAGGCACCGGCCTGTACAGAAGTCAGCCCCCATTCTGCTTTCAAACTGGTCAAGCTGAAGGCCAGAATACCAATGTCTGCACCGTCACATAGTAAAATCAAAAAAGCAAAGACAAAGGCCGTCATCCACAGGCGTTTAGGTGCCTGCTTAATGGTGCCGTCGGAGGAGACCCCCGTTTTAGTTTCCTCAGCTACGATGGTATCGCTTGTCATTCTTATATCCTCTATATATTAAAGTAGCATTCCTCTGCTACCGCTAAATCCATTTTCTTCCTCACGGAAAAGCATTTTCCTCATCTAAGGTCTAAGCGTCTGTGCGCATTCGCCCTGTTACGATCAGGCTGGATCTGATTTTTCCGTTTCACCTTGAGTAAAAAATCACTGAACAACGTAGTATCCTTATGACGGAAATTAATTTTTTTATTTTGTATTGTGGTTAATATTTACATAAATAAATAACCAAAATTCGAATTAAATAATTAATTCCGTATTGCGAAATCAATTAATCATAAAATAACCAACTGAACAAGAGTTTTTACTCTAATTTTTATTAAAAAATAACTTTTTTACGTTTTTGAGAGAAAAAATCTTGATTTATGGGTCTAGAAACCGTAGTTTTATATAAAATAAAATTTCGCTATACAAAATAAATGGAGATTTTTGATGGAACAGGTAGTTCAAGTAGAGCAAATCTCGACACATGTGGCGATGGTCAAGATCCATCGTCCAGAAGCTAAAAATGCCCTGAATACAGAAGTGCGCCAGAAACTGGCTGCGGCTTTTCTGCAATTGAATGACGATGAAAATATCCGTGCCATTATTCTCACTGGCGGTGAAACTGATTTCGCTGCAGGCGCTGACCTTAAAGAATTAGCCAATGCTGAAACGATCCAGATGATGCAACGTCGTACTGAGCGTTACTGGCAAGCCATTGCGCAGTGTTCAAAGCCGGTGATTGCAGCAGTAAACGGTTATGCATTGGGCGGTGGCTGTGAACTGGCGATGCATGCGGACATTATTATTGCCGGAAAAAGTGCCCAGTTCGGTCAGCCTGAAGTCAAAGTAGGGGTAATGCCGGGTGCTGGTGGTACACAGCGTTTATTCCGTGCCGTGGGTAAATTCCATGCGATGCGTATCATCATGACGGGTTGTCTGGTACCAGCGCCGGAAGCTTATCAGATTGGCCTGGTGTCTCAAGTAACGGAAGACAGTGAAACCCTGGCAACAGCAATCAAAATGGCTGAAGGTCTGGCAAAAATGCCGCCAATCGCGCTTGAACAAATCAAGGAAGTGGCTTTACTGGCTGAAGATGTGCCACTCAATGCTGGCTTAATGCTGGAACGTAAATCTTTCCAGATGCTGTTTTCTTCAGAAGATCAAAAAGAAGGTATGCAAGCCTTTATTGAAAAACGTAAACCAAATTATCAGGGACGATAAGCATGAGCATTCAAATTCAGAAAATCGGTATTATTGGCGTAGGCACCATGGGTGCGGGCATTGCCCAGATCGCAATTCAATCTGGTCATGATGTGGTGCTGTTTGATGCCAAAGCGGGTGCTGCTGAACAGGCACAGGAAAAGCTGGCTAAAACATTAGATACCCTGGCTGATAAAGGTAAATTCAGCCATGAAAAAGCTGCTGAAGATCTTGCTCATTTATCCATTGCCCAGCAGATCGAAGACCTGAAAGATTGCGATTTAATCGTTGAAGCGATTATTGAAAATCTGGAAATCAAACAAAAGCTGATGCAGCAACTGGAAGGTATCGTAAAACCGGAAGCAATTCTGGCATCCAATACATCTTCACTGTCTATCAGTGCGATTGCCGCCAATTGCAGCCAACCGGAACGCGTTGCCGGTTATCACTTCTTTAACCCGGTTCCACTGATGAAAGTGGTTGAGGTCATTGAAGGCTTTAATACCCGTGCTGATATTGTGGATGCGCTTACTCAGTTATCTACAAAAATGGGACATCGCCCGGTAAAAGCCAAAGATACCCCAGGATTTATCATTAACCATGCTGGTCGTGCCTTTGGTAGTGAAGCCTATGCGATTCTGAATGAAAATGTCACTCCATTTTATGACATTGACCGCATCTATCGTGACGGCATCGGTTTCAAGATGGGACCATTCGAGTTAGGCGATCTGACCGGAATGGATGTATCTCATCCGGTAAGTGAATCAATTTATCACCAATACTATGAAGAAACACGTTACCGCCCAAGCGTGATTACCCGCCAGCGTTTTATTGCTAAACAGCTAGGCCGTAAAACTGGTAAAGGTTTTTACGATTATACCTCGGGGAGCAAAGTAGGTGATGTGGCTCCAACCTTGGTTGAAAAGCTGGATCAATATCCATCGGTTTGGCTGGGTACAGAATATAACGAAGACCGTCAAGCGCTTGAGCAATATCTACAGCAGTTCAACATCCAGATCGAGCAGACTGACGCACCTTCAGCAGATGCTTTAATCCTAATTGCGACTTATGGTGAAGATGCCACTTCAGCCGCAGTCCGCTATCAGGTGTCTCCGCAGCAAGTAGTCTGCATTGATCTGCTTTATGGCCTAAATAAACACCGTACCTTGATGCCAACGTTTGTCACCAAAGCTGAACTGGTAAACGCAGCGCAATCGATTTTCAATCTGGATGGTGTGACTGCAAGCACAATTCAGGAAAGCGTTGGTTTTGTAGCACAACGTGCTTTGGCCATGATTGTGAATCTTGGCTGTGATATTGCCCAGCAAGGTGTTGCAACCGTAGAAGATATCAACGTTGCCGTGAAGTTAGGCCTTGGTTATCCATACGGCCCAATTGAATGGGGCGATGTACTGGGTGCGGAAAAAATTCTGAAAATTTTAGACCGCATGACTGCAATTACCCGTGACCAGCGTTACCGCCCAAGTCCTTGGTTGCGCCGCCGCGTTCATCTCGGTTTACCTCTTGTTCATACTACACATTAATTAAAAAGTTAAAGGAATAACACTCATGTTAAATGCCTATATTTATGATGGTTTACGTTCTCCAATCGGTCGCCATGCAGGAAGCCTGGCAACTGTACGTCCAGATGATCTGGCAGCAACAGTCATTAAAAATCTGCTAGAAAAAACCGGTATTCCAGCAGCTGACGTAGAAGATGTAATCTTTGGTAGCACCAACCAGGCCGGTGAAGACAGCCGTAACGTGGCTCGTTTTGCGGCACTGCTTGCAGGTATGCCTGTGACCGTTCCAGGTCAAACTGTAAACCGTCTTTGTGCTTCAGGCTTGGGCGCTGTGATTGATTCAGCACGTGCCATTACCGCAGGTGAAGGCGAGCTGTATATTGCAGGTGGTGTAGAAAGTATGACGCGTGCACCGTTTGTAATGGGTAAAGCTGAAAGCGCGTATTCACGTGATGCCAAAATCTATGACACCACGATTGGTACACGTTTCCCAAACCGTAAATTTACTGATCAGTTTGGCGCGCACAGCATGCCAGAAACAGGTGATAACGTCGCTGAAGAGTTTGGCATTACGCGTGAACAGGCAGATACTTTTGCTGCTGCATCACAAGCGAAATATCAAGCTGCAAAAGAAGCAGGTTTCTTTGAAGGTGAAATTACCCCAATTGAAGTTTCACAAGGGCGTAAATTACCGCCTAAATTAGTGACTGAAGATGAACATCCACGTCCATCTTCGACATTTGAAGCATTATCCAAGTTAAAACCGCTTTTCGAAGGTGGTGTAGTCACTGCGGGTAATGCATCAGGTATCAATGACGGCGCTGCAGCACTGATTATCGGCAGTGAAAAAGTTCAGGAACAGTATGGCTTAAAACCTTTAGCTCGTATCCTGTCTTCTGCAGCCGCTGGCATTGAGCCACGCATCATGGGCGCAGGTCCAATCGAAGCAATCAAAAAAGCCGTTAAACGTGCAGGTTTGACGCTAGATGATATGGACATTATCGAAATCAATGAAGCATTTGCCAGCCAGGTGTTATCTTGCCTGAAAGGTCTGGATGTTGCATTTGATGATCCGCGTGTGAATCCAAACGGTGGTGGTATTGCGATTGGCCATCCATTGGGCTGTTCAGGTGCGCGTTTGGCCTTAACCGTCGCACGTCAATTACAGCGCACTGGTAAAAAATATGCCGTGATCAGTTTATGTATCGGTCTGGGTCAAGGACTGGCGATGGTGATTGAAAACCCTGAAGCTGCATAACAGCTTTAGTCATCGTATTAATGCCATGTATAGATAATATACATGGCATTTTTTATTAGACTATTTATATAGAAATAAAAATCCCTGCATATCGCAGGGATTAATTAAATCAGCGTAAGGATTATTTGCGGTCAGTGACCAATAAAGTTGCTGAACCAAAGGCATAAATTTTACCGTCTTTGTCGACAATTCGGCCTTCTGAGGTCAGCACATTGCGTCCGATCCGGATCACTTCACCAATGGCTGTATAAGTTTCACCATTTTTCATGGCTTTGAGCATTTTGACATTCAGGTCAATAGTGGAAAAACTGACACCAGCATCAACTGTGGTATGCACTGCTGCACCAGTTACGCTATCCAGAACAGTGGCGCAAAATCCACCATGAATGCCGCCTTGCAGATTGAAGTGACGTTCATCTGGATAAACTTCATATTCCACATAGTTTTCATGGACGACACTGAGTTTCATGGGAATCAGTTGTCCCATCGCTGAACCAGGCAATTCGCCATTTTTAATTGCGGTTAGATATTCAAGTCCATTCATTTGAGCTGTAGTCATATCGTTTCCCTTTAATAAAATATTTCGCTTTATGAAATAATATTCTGTTTTTATAAAATTATGATATAACAGATAGTGATCGAAATGCTATATTTTTCTAGGATGGAATGATGACAATAAAAAATCTCGTTACAGCTGCTGAATGGCAGGCACGCTGTGAACTGGCAGCGCTTTATCGCATTATTGCGCATTATCGGATGACTGACCTGATTGATACCCATATCAGTTTAAGAGTTCCAGATCAGCCTGACTGCTTTCTGATTAATCAATATGGGGTCGCATTTGAAAAAATGCGTGCTTCAACGCTGGTGAAGATTAATCATGAAGGACAGGTGGTAGAAAGCTATGAACAAGACAAGCCAGTCAATATGGCAGGCTTCGTGATTCATTCTGCGATTCATGAAGCACATCCTCATCTGAATTGTGTCATTCACACCCATACCGCGGATGGAATTGCTGTTTCTGCACAGAAACACGGGCTTCTCCCAATTTCCCAGCACGCCATGAAATTTTATCAGCATGTGGCCTATCACGAATATGAAGGCGTTGCGCTTTCAACTGACGAACAAGAACGCTTGATTCAGGACTTGGGCGACCATCGTGCCATGATTTTACGCAATCACGGACTATTAACGGCTGGGGAGACCATTGCACGGGCTTTTCATGAAATTTATTTTCTGGAACGCGCCTGTCAGGCACAGGTGAAAGCCTTAAGCGGCGGTGCTGAATTGCATTATCCAGCAGAAGAAGTCCGAATTAAAACAGCCAAGCAGTTCGCGAGTCCTCTCATTGAACCGATATTACAGCGTGCCTGGCAGGCCGCTTTGTCCCTGATTGAGCATCAATATACGGAGTATGCATCATGATTGTTATTTCCAGTTCTGTACCGAATATTGAGGTCATTCTGATCAAGTCTTTTCAAAAATATGCGCCTGCAGGCAGTTTCTGTACAGTGGACAGCCCTGAAGCTGAACGGGCAACCACAGTTGCTGCCTGGTTTCCAGATCTGGAAAAAGTGCAGCAGCTACCAAAGCTTGGCCTGATTCATTCGATTGCTGCTGGGGTAGAACATTTAAACTTAAATGCTGTACGCCCAGATCAAGCCGTTTGCCGGGTACTGGATCCACATCACCAAAAGGGCATGTTTGATTATCTGCTTTGGGGCGTGCTGTATTTTCAGCGTTATTTTGACTGCATGATCCAGCAGCAAAAGCAGCAGCTCTGGAAACAGTATCGTCAAAGTTATAGCCATCATATCCAGATCGGGATTATGGGACTGGGGCATATGGGCGGATACGTAGCAGAACGCTTTGCTGACATGGGCTATCAAGTCTCTGGTTGGTCGAATTCCCCAAAAGATATCAATCAAGTTAAAAGTTATGTGGGCCAAGAACAGCTTTCCGAGTTCCTGGCTCAAAGTCAGATTCTGATTAACCTGCTACCCCTTACCGAAGAAAATACCGGGATTCTTTCTGCTGAATTATTTCAGCAACTGCCTGAACAGGCAGTTTTGATTCATGTCGGGCGTGGCCAGCATTTAATCGAGCAGGATTTATTGGATGCACTGGATTCTGGTCATCTGCGTGGTGCGATTGTTGATGTATTTGAGCAGGAACCGCTGCCTGCTGACCATCCATTCTGGCAGCACGAAAAAATTGTGGTGACACCACATGTGGCCTCACATGCCCCAATGTCTGCGGTGGTAGAGCAGATTCTGGAAAATGACCGCCGTTTAAATCAAGGCCTGGATTTGTGTCATCAGGTGGATGTCAATAAAGGCTATTAATTGTAGGGATACAGATAAAAAAATAAGGAAATTGATGATGTGGGAAATGATTCAGACTCAGGTTCAGCAAGGCGTCGCTACTTTAAGTTTTAATCGGCCAGATTCACTGAACAGTTTTAACCGGCAAATGCATGAGGAAGTGCAACAGGTTTTGAAAAGCTGGAATACGAATCCGGATATTCGGGTGATTGTGATTCTGGGTAATGGCCGGGCATTTTCTGCGGGGCAGGATTTAAAAGAACGGGCTGGACAGCTTGGCAATGTACCTTTGCCACCAGAGGGTTCGCTGGCTAAATACTATAATCCTTTGATCAACCTGATTCGCAAAAGCCCTAAACCTGTGATTGCAGCGGTAAATGGTGTGGCTGCCGGTGCAGGGGCTAATATCGCACTGGCTTGCGATCTGGTCATTGCCAAGGAAAGTGCCAAATTTATTCAAGCCTTTTCTAAAATCGGCTTAATTCCTGATGCCGGCGGTACCTGGATGTTGCCGCGTTTAATTGGTTATGCACGCGCTATGGCATTAACCTTACTCGGTGAACCTGTGCATGCCAAAGAGGCTGCTGAAATGGGCATGATCTGGAAAATGATCCCTGATGCAGAATTTGATGCTTATATCGAAGAACTTGCACAGCGACTGGCACAACAGCCGACCTATGCACTGGCTTTAACTAAACAGGCGCTGCAACGCAGTGCTGAAAATAGCATGGATCAGCAACTGGAGCTGGAACAAAACCTGCAATATCTGGCCCTGAGTAGTCAGGATTATAAAGAAGGTGTACAGGCCTTTGTCGAAAAACGCCCCGCACAATTTACCGGACGCTAAGGAGAGCATTCATGAAAATTCAAACGCGTATTACCGAGCTTTTAGGCATTCGTTATCCGATTATTCAGGGCGGCATGATGTGGGTCGGTACTGCAGAAATGGCCAGTGCAGTCTCCAATACAGGTGGTTTGGGAACGCTGACGGCATTGACACAACCTACACCTGAAGCGCTGACCAAGGAAATTGCACGCTGCCGTGAAATGACAGATCAGCCTTTTGCAGTAAATCTGACTTTATTGCCCGCTGTAAACCCACCGCCGTATGCCGAATATCGACAGGCTATTATTGAAAGTGGAATCAAGATTGTAGAAACGGCAGGCAACAAACCACATGAACACATTGAAGCCTTTAAACAGCATGGCATCATTGTGATTCATAAATGTACCTCGGTACGTCATGCACTTTCAGCACAAAGAATCGGCGCGGATGTGATCTCGATTGACGGTTTTGAATGTGCTGGTCATCCGGGTGAAGACGATATTCCTGGACTGATTCTGATTCCAGCAGCCGCTGATCAACTCACTGTACCGATTGTAGCCAGTGGTGGTTTTGCGGATGGTCGTGGTTTGGTGGCAGCACTTGCTTTAGGTGCAGAAGGCATCAATATGGGAACACGTTTCTGTGCCACACAAGAAGCGCCGATCCATCCAAATATCAAGCAGTTTTATGTCGACAATGATGAACGGGCAACGCATCTGCTTTACCGTCAGTTCAGGAATACTGCGCGTGTTGCGAAGAATGCAGTATCTGATCTCGTCGTTAAAATGGGTGAAGATCCAAATCTGGAATTTGAACAGATTCGCCCTTATGTCAGTGGCTTAAAAGGCAAGCTGGCTTTGGAAAATGGCGATGTTAATGCAGGCATACTGACAGCAGGTCAAGTAATGGGATTGATCCATGACATTCCAACCTGTCAAATGCTGATTGACACTATCATGCAAGAAGCAGAACAGATTGTTCAGCAACGTTTGGCTCAGTTTTTCCCGCGCTAGATCGTTTCATTTTGATCATTTAATCAAAAGCCATTCATTACCGAATGGCTTTTTTATACCAAAGTTTTAATTTTTTAAATGTGATTTTTTATGTCATGACTAGATTTTATCCATGAACTTATATTATATTCGACCTAAAACATAATTTCGTATTATGAAATTAATTGTCATAAATATACAAATTAGAACTCATACAAGGGAATTACGATGAGAAATTATATTGCGCCATTAAAAGACATGAAGTTTGTCCTGAAAGATCTGCTCAATGTTGAACAGAAATACACAGGCTATGCAAAGTTTGCAGACAAAGTTTCTATGGATATTATGGAACAATATCTGGAAGTCGCTGCGGACTTTTGCCAAAACGAACTTCTACCGATTAATGCAACAGGCGACCAGCAGGGCTGCCGTTTGCAGGATGGCGTCGTAACTACACCGGATGGTTTTAAAGCGGCTTATGACAAATATGTAGAACTCGGCTTTACTTCATTAACTGGTGATGAAAAATATGGCGGCCAAGGCTTCCCGACTTTATACCGTATTGCCATTTCAGAAATTATCACAGCGACCAACTGGTCTTGGGGTATGTATCCAGGCCTGTCACATGGTGCGATGCGTACCTTGGAACATCATGGTAGCGACGAACAGAAACAGAAATTCCTGGTACCTTTAATTGCAGGCCGCTGGACAGGCACCATGTGTTTAACTGAATCACATGCGGGTTCTGATCTGGGCCTGATCCGTACCAAAGCGGTGCCAAATGAAGATGGTAGCTACAGCATCAGCGGTGAGAAAATCTTTATTTCTGCAGGTGAGCATGATCTGGCTGAAAATATCGTGCATATTGTATTAGCACGTTTACCGGATGCGCCTGCCGGCACCAAAGGTATTTCACTGTTCATCGTGCCTAAATACAATCTGGATGAAGCTGGGAATGTGGCTTCTCGCAATGGCGTGGTGTGTAGCGCGATTGAACACAAGATGGGTATTCATGGCAATGCGACCTGTGTGCTGAATTTTGACAATGCCAAAGGCTTCCTGATCGGGCCTGAAAACCGCGGCTTGAACTGCATGTTTACCTTTATGAACTCTGCGCGTATTGGAACGGCGATTCAGGGTCTTGCTGCAGCTGAATCTTCTTATCAAGGTGCATTGGCTTATGCCAAAGACCGTCTGGCGATGCGTTCACTTGAAGGTGCGAAAGAGCCAAATCTGCCTGCGGATCCAATCATCGTGCATCCGGCAGTACGTAATATGTTACTGACTCAGAAAGTATTTGCAGAAGGTTCACGTGCCTTGGCTTATTATCTGGCTACGTATGCAGATATTGCTGAAGCAACAGATAATCCTGAAGAGAAAAAAGCCGCAGAAGATCGTCTGGCATTATTAACCCCAATTGCTAAAGCATTAATGACTGAAACGGGTGTAGAAGCAGCCAAACACGGTATGCAGGTCTTTGGTGGACACGGCTATATTGCTGAACATGGCATGGAACAGATTGCCCGTGATGCACGTATTGCTAGCCTCTATGAAGGTACCACTGAAATTCAGTCTATTGATTTACTGGCTCGTAAAGTGCTGGGTTCGAAACTAGGTTTATTGACTGCATTAACAGATGAGATTCAGGGCTTTGTAAAAGAACATCAGCAACATGCCCAGTTTAACCAGCAAGTGGCACAAGTGAGCCAGTTGACTGAGCAATGGCTAGAATTAACCAAAACCATTCAGTCTCAGACGCAACAGTCTGCCAATGAAATCGGTGCGGCATCAGTCGATTACTTATATTTCTCTGGTTATGTAGTGTCTTCATATTTATGGCTAAAAATGGCGATTACGGCTCAGCAAAAGATTGAAGAAGGCAATACTGATCCGTTCTATGCAGCGAAGATCAAAACCGCACAATTCTTCTTTGCACGTATTCTGCCAAGAACTTCAAGCCACATTGCCAATATTCAGGCCGGTGGTGAGAGCTTGTTCCTACTGACTCCTGAAGAGTTTAAATTCGATTAATTCTTTTACCCACGATCAATCTCTCGATCGTGGGTCTTTTTTTAATTTCTATTTTTTCATCCTGCACAATATTCAATATCGATGGGTACTTTTCAGTATTACATCGGCCATAAAACAACAAGATCAGGAGTCTATATGGATTTAGACACGATTACACGACAATGTCCTTATGGTGATCAACAACTCACTTATCATGAAGTCGGACAGAAATCCTCATATCCCACCATTATTCTGATTCATGGCACAGGTGGAAATACCGACAAACATTTCAGTTATATTTTCCCCATGCTCGGTATTCATCAGCGGGTTTTATCCATTGATTTGCACACTCCAGATAAAGCCGATCTGGCAGTGACTGATTTTAGTCAACAAGTTGAAGCACTGATCCAGCATGCAGTTGCAGAAGATGAAGCAATTACTGTGATGGGTTATTCACTTGGTGCTGTGATTGCTGCACAAGTAGCTGCGAGTCTTAAACAGCGCGTGGCACGTTTGATCCTGTTGGCCGGTTGGGCAAAAACCAGCTCGGTGCAACAACTACGGACCACGATCTGGCAACAGCTATTTAACGATCAATCCGCAGCTTTACCGCATTTTGTGAATTATTGCCTGTATAGCGATGATTATTTGTCTGCACGTAGTGAACAGCAGGTGTTGGATCTGGCACGCTTCGTTAAGCCTTCTCAAGATGCAGCCAAACAGCGTGAACTGAATTATCGCATTGATATCACCGCTATTTTGCCGGACATCTCTGCGGAGACTTTGATCGTGGCTTGCCGTGAAGACCGGATGGTGCCTTTAGCACAAGCCAAATTACTGTTTGCTTCTATTCAGAACAGCCGCTATATCGAAATTTCTTCGGGACATGCAATCCATATTGAAGCGCCAGCAGAGGCAGTGCAACTGATCAACCAGTTTAGCCAGCATCCAGAGCAGTATCCGGCGAATCAAAAAATCCAGCCCATGATGCCTTAAAAAAGGAGAAAAATAATGCAAGCTCAAGGACAGCGCAGCAAGATTTTAATTGTAGGCAGCGGTTTTGGTGGCCTAGGAATGGCGATCCGTCTTAAACAGCAGGGCATTTACGATTTTAAAATCATTGAACGTGCAGCAGAAGTAGGCGGAACATGGCGGGATAATACTTATCCCGGTGTCGCCTGTGATGTACCTTCCCATTTATATTCTTTCTCGTTTATTAAAAATCCCAACTGGTCACGTGTCTTTCCGCAAGGGGCAGAAATTCAACGTTACTTAATTCAATGCTGTGATCAGGAAAATATCCGGCCACATATTGATTTTCATACTCAGCTCGAAAAAGCCAGCTGGAATACCGAAAAACGTATCTGGAATATTCAGACATCTAAAGGTTCTTATGAAGCAAATTTTTTAATTACAGCAACCGGGCATCTGGCAGATGAACATCTGCCACAAATTCCGGGACTAGAAGAATTTCAAGGTCAGGTCATGCATTCTGCACGTTGGAATCACGAAGTGAATCTGGATAATCAGCGTGTGGTTGTCGTGGGTTCAGGGGCTTCAGCTATCCAGCTTGTACCGGAAATTGCCAAAACAGCAAAAAGTCTGACCGTATTGCAACGCAGTGCGCCGTATATTTTACCGCGACCAGACCGGCCTTATTCTGAGTCAGAAAAACAGCTTTTCCGCAAAGAACCAGACAGCATGGCAGTGTTAAGACATTCTTTGTTCTGGGGCAATGAATACAATTTTGCCCAGCGCCGTAATCTGAAAAGTCAGATCGAGCGGGTCAAAAAAAACTGCCTGCAATTCTTGAAACACCAGATTTCAGATCCTAAATTACAGCAGAAACTCACACCGAATTATGAACCGGGCTGCAAGCGTTTATTGCTGTCCAATGATTATTATCCGACTTTTCTAAAACCCAATGTCACGCTTGAAGACTCAGCTTTGACTGAAATTACGAAAGATGGTGTGATCAGTAAGTCCGGCAATGAGTTTTCTGCAGATATCATCGTCTTTGCTACTGGATTTGAAGCAGCACGTCCACCTTATGCGGCAAAGGTGGTAGGTAAACATGGCTTAAGCCTTGAGCAGCAATGGTCTAGTGGTATGCAGGGTTATCAATCTACGACAGTCCATAATTTTCCAAACCTGTTCATTCTGAATGGTCCCAATACCGGAAGTGGGCATAACTCAGCGCTTTATTTCCTGGAAACCCAATTTGATCTGGTACTGGACGCCTTGCAATTTTTTGAACAGCAACAGATTCAGGTTTTTGAAGCCGATCAGAACGCCGAAAATCGCTATATGCAGGAATTACAGCAACTTTCCCAAGGCAGTGTCTGGTTATCAGAAAGCTGTCAAAGCTGGTATCTGGACCCGGTGAGTCGCAAACTGACTTTGGTCTGGCCGGATTATGCACATTCTTTCAGAGATAAAAACCAGCATTTTATTCGCAGTGGTTACCATTATGAATATATAGAAAATGCTCAGAGAAAAGTTGTCTGATTTTTAAATTTATTCATTAAAAAAACCAGTCTATTTGACTGGTTTTTTATCAAAAGATGATAGAGATTAATCTGCTTTTTGCGGATCATATAAGCGATCACGTATAAACAGTGCAGGAATCAGACCGCAAATAAAATAGGCACCTGCCATTTACCAGTAGACCCGTTCCAATTGAGCCTCCATGAGCAAAATAACCAATAGTGAGTGGTGCAAATACTGCTCCGATACGGCCTATATTGAATGCACCACCTACAGCCGTACCACGAATCGAAGTAGGGAAGCTTTCAGTCATATACGTGGCATTAATGGCAAATGGTATACCATACAAGAAGCCGAACATGAGCATCAGGTACAAAATATTGGTCGGTGTATTGAAATAAATTACAATCGGAAGAAACAGGGCTGTGCCCATGGTTCCAAAAGCGAACAAGGCACGTCGTCCGAAACGATCTGCCAGAATCCCGGCGACGATCTTGGCAAAAATCATGATCATAAACGTGCCAACCATATAGCCAGTCATGGCCTTAAAGCTGATGCCCAGATCCGATTCGAGATAGGCAGGTAACCAGTTACTTAAACCGGCATAGCCAAATTGCAGGGCACCTGCACTTAAAATCCATAGTAAAAATATCCAGCGGTGATTTTTATCTTTGAGAATGACTTTATAAGGATTCTCTTTTTTCACCTTAACTTTGCTAGCTGCTTCCTGACGTTTTAATTCACGTGAACGTAGCCATGAATCCGGCTCAGGAACAAGAAAATAAAGCAGAAAAGCCAGAACGATCGGGCAAATGGTAATCCAGTACAGCATACGCCAGCCATATTCAGGAATAATCCAGCCCGCCAGTAAAGTTGCACATAATGAACCTAAGGTAAAACCGGTCATAAGTGCCGCCAGAACAGTCGTCCGGTATTTTGTCGGAACATATTCTGACATTAAGGTATTACAGGCGATGTATAGGGAACCCAGTCCAATAGCTGCAATACTGCGGATAATTAAAAACTGATGATAAGATTCTACAAAACCCAAAGTGCAAGATAAAATTGAAGAAAGAATCATATAAAATACAATAACTTTCACCCGGCCAAAACGGTCACAGGCCCAACCGCCAATCACTCCACCGACCAGACTCCAGCTCCCTAAGGCACCTGCCTGAACCGTGGTTAAATTAAATTCAGCTTTGATACTGGTGAGGCTATAGGCCAAGAAAGCCAGATCAACACCGTCTGCAAGTAAAATAAGAAAACATAGAATAAACGCGGTCATCCATATTTTTTTAGGCTGAACTGTGGCCTGTTCAGCTTCTAGCACTGAAGTTTCATACGTCATCATCGACATCCTTTTCTTTTTACATTGTTGTTTTATAAGAATGAATCCACATTTTTTTGTTGCTTTTACTGATTTATTATTTCGCTATAAGAAATGTCATATTATTAATTGATAAAATATATCCAAATAATTAGCCATAAAATTCGTGATTTTATTTGTAAAAATTTGAAATTAGCCAAATATTGCATTGATTTGGGAGGAAAGATAACGTTATTATTTTTTAATCAAAATAAAGTTTCACGATACAAAATAAATTTAAAATCAAGGATAGGAGTGCTGTAATGACAAGTCAGCCATGGATGGAAGAATATAAAAAATGGAACGTCAATCCGGAATTTACCTGGCCTGACCCTGATAAAACTTTGAGCATGACAATTGCTGAGAATCTACTTAAGTTTAAAGATAAGACTGCATTTTTTTATCTGGATCGAAATTTCAGCTATCAGGAGATTGATGTTTATAGCCAGAAACTGGCTACTTACCTACAGAATCTAGGCTTGGCGGCCGGTAGCCGGATCGCTGTGATGTTGCCGAATATTATTCAATATCCGATTGCGACTTTCGCGATTATTCGCGCAGGTTATATTCTGGTGAATGTAAACCCGATGTACACCCAACGCGAGCTGTATCATCAAGTGCAGGATTCAGGAGCAGAAGCCTTGATTATTCTAGGCTCAACCTTAAAACAGTTAAATAATCTGGATGAATGTCCTGCACTGAAACATGTAATTTCTACCCATCCGCTCGATTTCATTCAGGATCAGCCTGTTTCAACTTATAGACAGGCTGCGCAATATTCAGGAAAACAGTTTTCTGACTTTAAACAGGCCATCGATCAGGTACGGGTCATTGATTTTGAAGCGCCTGTACAGCAGCAGGAAGATACCGTTATTCTGCAATATACCGGTGGAACTACAGGTGTTTCCAAAGGTGCTGAGCTCAGTCATCGCAATATCTTATTTAATATTGCCCAGAACAGTACGGTGTTTATCAGCCATTTTGGCGATCGTTATGCCACAGAAGATGAATATGTGTTTTGTGCCTTGCCGCTGTATCACATTTATGGTTTTACCATCTGCCTGTTCAGTTATGGACTAAGTCGAGGTTTTGCCAATGTGCTGATTCCAAATCCAAGAGATCTGGATGCTTTAGTCGATCAATATCATAAACATCCTCCGACGGTGTTTCCGGGCGTGAATACCATGTTTAATGCATTGGCTCATCATCCACGTTTCCGCGAGCTGGATCACTCACGCCTAAAAACCACGACAGGCGGTGGTGCATCTGTTTTAAAAAACACGGCAGAATTATGGTATGAAGTCACAGGCTGTCATATCTATGAAGGCTACGGTCTTTCTGAGACCTCACCAACGGCAACATTTAACCCGCCTTTAAGCAAGCGCTTTAGCAGTAGTATTGGCTTGCCATTGGCAGGCACAGAAATTCAGATTCTGGATGATGAAGGAAAACCTGTAGCACTTCATCAGGCTGGAGAAATTGCTATTCGCGGCCCTCAGGTGATGAAAGGTTACTGGAAGCAACCGGAAGCAACAGCACAGGTATTTACCAAAGATGGTTTTTTCCTGACAGGTGATATCGGCTGTATGGATGAGAAGGGTTATATCACCATTCTGGACCGTAAAAAGGACATGATTCTGGTCTCCGGCTTTAATGTCTATCCAAATGAGTTAGAAGGTGTTTTATCCAAACATCCGAAAATCCTGGAATGTGCTGTCATTGGGGTTAATGATGAAAAATCTGGACAAGTCCCGAAAGCCTTTATTGTAAAACAGGATACCAGTCTGACTGAGAATGAAGTCATGACTTATCTGAGACTACAACTGACCAGTTATAAGCTACCAAAATATATTGAGTTTGTGTCTGGATTGCCAAAGTCTGCAGTCGGTAAAATTCTACGTCGTGAGTTGCCTAAAACCGTGCAGCCGGATGCTAAAGCCTGTTAAGGAATGACATAGTCAAAATAAAAAAGGAATCTTTCGATCACTGCTGTCCCATAGTTTGCTTTAAATAAAAAAACCTGAGTCCTAACAGTTAAAATATGAGTGCAAACAAACTGCATCAACAGCAGCAGTAGCGAATTAGAATTTCGGCATAAAACTAATAAAAACCCTGATGTGACATCACATCAGGGTTTTTAACCAGTAAATAAATAACTGGCCTACAATGACTTATATCTGGATGAAATCTTATTTTAATAACTTTAACAGCGCCTCAGCCGTTGCGGCAGAAGATGCCGGATTCTGTCCGGTAATTAACAAGCCATCTTGCTGTACATGCACCTGCCAGTCCTCAGCCTTGGAATACTGTCCGCCTTTTTCTTTTAGTGTATCTTCAACTAAAAATGGCACAATATCAGTCAGGCCAACACCATCTTCTTCGGTATTACTAAAGCCAGTCACTGATTTACCTTCGACAATAGGTCGGCCTTCTGCATTTTTAACATCGCGAAGTACACCCGGTGCATGACAGACAAGTGCCACAGGTTTATTAGCCTGTAGAGACTGTTCAATTAAGGAAATAGAATTCTGGTCCTTGGCCAGGTCCCATAACGGTCCATGACCGCCCGGATAAAAGACCGCATCAAAATCCTGATTTAGCACTTCACTTAATTTATGCGTATTGGCAAGTGCCTGCATGGCTACTTCATCTGCTTCAAAACGTTTGGTTGTTTCGGTTTGTGCATCAGGTTCATTACTTTTTGGATCAAGTGGTGGCTGGCCACCAGCAGGAGAGGCTAATGTTACGTCTGCACCTGCATCAATAAAAGTGTAGTAAGGCGCGGCGAGTTCTTCGAGCCAGAATCCGGTTTTTTTTCCCGTTTCGCCAAGTTGATCATGTGAGGTTAATACAATCAGAATTTTCATATTTTTCCTTAAAATTATCTTGAATGACTTGATGAAATAACGAAACAAAGGAACGAATCTGACTTCCTAACGCAATCAGATTTTTTCGATTGTTTAAAAATAAAAAGAATAAAATCTGGATAGTTGAAATGATGCTAAATCAATAGCATCACTTTCCTTGAACTTTGGATAGCTCAGTTTTTCTTTTTCTTGCCACCGCCGTCTTGCTTATTCACAGTCGACCAGGCAATACGCTCTGCTTCGTCTTCAGAACGACCACGATCTTTTTCACTGTCTTCAATATGCTTAGCTTGCCGTTTTTGCTTTTCGGTATAAGCCGATTTATCACCTCTAGACATTTTACTATCCTCATCAGGTAGGGTCTGAAATCACTATAACAAGGGATGATTTTGGCGCGGGTAATCATCTGTCAGGATTTGTTTGAATTGTTTTATAGCTTTAAGATGAATTTTATTGATATTCATCAAATTCTATCCTTTGAAAGGTGTCTGAATCTAAAACATATCAAGTAATTAATAAAAAAGTAGATAACGACCTAAAAGACCGCTATCTACTTTCAAACTTTGATTAGCCGTTAATAATACTGCCGCCATTTACATGAATGACCTGACCTGAAATATAGCTGGCTTCTTCACTGGCCAGAAATAAATAGGCAGGAGCGACCTCACTCGGTTGTCCCATACGTCCCATTGGTGTCTGTTTACCAAAATCTTCCAGTTGTTCTTCATCAAAGCTACTTGGAATGAGTGGTGTCCAGATTGGGCCTGGTGCAACACCATTCACACGAATTCCGGTTTTATTTTTCGCCAGATTGGTAGATAAGCTGCGAGTAAATGAAGTAATCGCGCCTTTGGTACTCGAATAGTCTATCAACGTGTCATGCCCATGATAGCTGGTGATACTGGTCGTATTAATAATACTGTCACCTGCCTGCATATGCGGAAGCACCGCCTGAGTAAGATGGAACATAGACAGGATATTGACATTAAAGGTCTTGAATAACTGATCTGGAGAAATATCAGTAATACTGTCCTGCGGATACTGTACACCTGCATTATTTACCAGAATATTAATGGTTTTAAATTCCTGAAGGGTCTGCTCAACCATTTTTTTGATTTCATCAGGATGCTGTAAATCGCATTGAATCAACAGGCAACGACGTCCCTCTGCTTCAACCATTTTTTTGGTATCAAGCGCATCCCGGTCTTCATCCAGATAGCAAATGGCAATATCGGCACCTTCGCGGGCAAACAATACTGATACAGAGCGACCGATCCCGCTGTCACCACCTGTAATGAGTGCTACTTTGCCTCTTAATTTATCGCTACCTTTATAATTATCTTTAATGACTTCCGGGGTAGGATCCATTTTAGTCTGGTCACCCGGTTGATGAGCCTGGGTTTCAGTTGAAGCTGGAGTTTCAGGATAGTTATTCATATTTTTTCCTTGATTGCTCTTGATGAAAAAATATATTAGGAGCTTTTAGTTGGGTTTAAATTAGACTCAACATTTCATAACAGAACCTGTGCAAGATTTAGCATTTATACATTTAGCTTAAATTGACACTTTAAAACTGTATGTTCGAGTTATTTAAAGTCGACTTCTAGAATGAAATATCGGGTTTCTTTTTAAGAAATTGCTCGAGCACTGATTACAGAACCCGCCTTGTTACTGGCCGATGAACCGACCGGGAACCTGGATACCCAGACCGCGTCTGAAGTTTTTGAACTGTTTCGTAAAGTAAATAAGGAACAAGGCTGTGCCATTTTGCTGGTGACTCATGATCCGCGCTTGTCTGTTAGTTGTGATCGCACCATCAAGTTAGTTGACGGCCTGATTCAAAGTGATACCAGAACAGCTCCAGCAGATATTCCTGAAAATACTTAATTTTTAAATATTTTAAGAATTTGTATTCTCCAATTATGGATAAATAAAGATTTTTCTTATCACTTAAGCCTTGCAATAAAGCTGATATAAGGTTTGCATCAGGGTGAGTACTTTGGGGTCGGAAAGCTGATAGAAAATCTGCTTGCCTTCCCGACGCGTGCTGACCATTTCTGCTTTTCGGAGTACGGTGAGTTGTTGCGAGAGAGTAGGTTGGTGAATATCTGTTTGTAGCTCAATCTGTTGCACATTCATTTCACTATCGACCAGTACACATAGAATTTTCAGACGGTCAGAATTCGACAACACTTTTAAGCGTTCGCTCACCACATGAGCCTGAGAAAAATCAATACGTGTCTGAGATTCATCTGCTGTCATATAAGAAACCTGTATTAGTCACGCAATATTTAAAAACTGTCTTGATTAATATTTATAATTATATAATATAAAATTATATATTGTAAGTGGGATATGCTCATGCATGACTTTTTGGCAGCGTTTCTCGGTGGATTACTGCTTGGTCTTTCAGTGGTCGGCTATCTGTATGTCAATGGCCGTATTGCGGGCGTGAGTGGTTTGGTTGGGCAGGTACTTAATCGAAAGACGATTTTCAAAACTCCTGCGGTCTGGTTTTTAGCAGGACTATTTATAGTTCCATTTATCTACGGCGTTTTGTTTCAGCCAGAAATTGAGCTGAATGCCAGCCCATGGATGATGGTCATTGCCGGTTTACTGGTCGGCTTTGGTACACGTTTAGGTTCAGGTTGTACCAGTGGACATGGCATCTGTGGGATTAGCCGTCTGTCAAATCGCTCCTTTGTTGCGACCGGGTCTTTTATGCTGGCGGGATTTATCACGGTTTATGTTGTTCGTCATCTGGTTGGAGCTATCTAAATGAAAAATCTATTCGCTTTTCTATTTGGTGGCCTGTTTTCAGTCGGCTTAATGCTCTCAGGTATGTCTAATCCTGAAAAAGTTCTGGATTTTCTGGATCTGTTTGGGGATTGGGATGCCAGTCTTGCCTTTGTCATGATGGGGGCAATTCTGGTGGCTTTTATTCCTTTCCAGAAAGCTAAACATAATCCACATCCGACCACTTTATTTAATGAACCCATTGATTTACCAAAGAATCAAAAAATTGACCCTAAACTGCTTTCGGGTAGTTTATTATTTGGTATCGGTTGGGGAATTGCAGGCATTTGTCCGGCACCCAGTTTTACCCTGATTGGTTTGGGACATTATCAAGCCTTGTATTTTATTGCAGCTATGCTGCTTGGGGTCTGGATTCACCGTAAATGGGCAGGAGTATAAATATGACACAGCAGCCAAACGTCAAAGCGTTTTTTGATAAAAATACCAATACTTTTAGTTATGTGGTGAGCGATCCTCAAACTGCCCAATGTGCCATTATTGATAGCGTGCTGGATTACGATGCTGCGTCTGCCACTACATCGACCGAGCATGCCGATCAGATGATTGCCTATGTGAAATCACAAGTTTTGACCGTGGAATGGATTCTGGAAACCCATGTACATGCTGATCATCTGACAGCCGCCCCATATCTGAAACAGCAATTAGGCGGCAAGATTGCAATCAGTAAGAAAATTTCGCTGGCGCAGGAAACTTTTGCCGAGATTTATCATCTGGACATGAAACAGATCAATGCGCATCAGCCTTTTGACTATCTGTTTGAAGATGGTGAGCATTTCAAGATTGGAGAACTGGAAGTTTATAATATTCCTACACCTGGCCATACACCTGCCTGTTTAAGCTATATGATTGGTGATGCCGTCTTTGTAGGGGATACACTGTTTATGCCTGACTATGGAACGGCTCGTTGTGATTTTCCAAATGGCAGTGCCTCGGTTTTATATGATTCTGTTCACAAGCTATTTCAACTCCCGGAAAGTACCCGGGTATTTCTATGTCATGACTATTTGCCAGAGTCACGTCATGAATATCAATGTGAAACGACAATTCAGCAGCAAAAACAGCAAAACGTTCATATCCGTGAAGGGATTAGCAAATCTGAATTTGTACAGATGCGAGAGCAGCGTGATGCGGGTCTAACTATGCCTAAACTGATTTTGCCTGCGATCCAGATCAATATGAATGGAGGACAGTTTCCAATGCCAGAAAACAATGGTGTGTCTTATTTGAAGCTGCCGCTAAATTATTTTAAGAAGTGATCAATTTATCAGGAACAAAATATTAATCTTTAAATTAAGCGCTTATAGAGTTTGCGAATTTTAATATTCCACCTTATGCTATTTGGGTTAACTCATTTTTATATTTTCAGGGTGCATCGTGCTCAGACAGTTCTTTAAACAGATCTGGTTTGTGATGCTTATGGTCTTCGCCGTAGGCTGGAGCGGCATGTCTGTTGCTTCAGTAAAAACGATGCATCTGGAAACGTCAGCGAAGCAGATGAGTTCCCATTGTCAGGAAATGGCAAAAATAGAGAAGTTACATAGCCAGCATCAAGCTATGCATGGTTCTGCTCATGATATGAGTCAGGACATGGATTGCCACTCCGACTTAAACGAGCACAAAGATGACTGTCCGGATTGTATTTATAGCTCTTGCCATAACCTGAGTGGCTGGATCGATGTGGAAATTTCGAAGTTAACTCTCCCTGAGATTCATGCCTTAGAAACCACTTTTATCTCTAGTTATCAAGCCAAGCACCTTGCCGGGTATTGGCAGGAAATACTGCGCCCACCTAAGGCTTAATCCTCGTTATTTATATTTTAATAAATCAAGGATTAAGTTATGTCGATTAAAATTAGTCAAAGCCTATTATTGGGCTTAAGTTTAGTGATCTCTTCTTCATTATTTGCTGCTGTAAAAGAATATCAGCTGGTTATTGATGAAGGTCCAGTCAATCTCACCGGTAAAACGGTACAACGTATTACAGTTAACGGTAAATTTCCTGCACCTTTACTGGAATTTGAGGAAGGTGATGAAGCTGTTATTCGCGTCAAAAACAAGCTAAAAAATAAAGAAAGTTCTCTTCATTGGCATGGTTTATTGCTACCCGGCCTGATGGATGGTGTCCCGGGTTTTAACGGGTTTCAGGGCATTGCACCTGATCAGGAATTTGTCTATCGCTTTAAAATTCGTCAGAGTGGAACCTACTGGTATCATGCCCATTCCAAGGGTCAGGAACAGGACGGCCTTTATGGCGCCTTTGTGATCTATCCCAAAAACCAGGCGGAAGTTCCTGCACATGAGCATACCGAGCGTGATTATGTGGTCATGCTTTCAGAATTTCATGAGCAGTCCGGCCAGCAGATCATGAATAATTTAAAAAAATCTGCCGAGTATTATCAAAATCAGCGTGAAACTCTGGGCGATGTTTTTCAGCAAATCAAACGGGAAGGGCTTAAAGCCACCTGGAATGATCGCAAAATGTGGAATCAGATGCGCATGCTGAAAACCGATCTGTCTGATGTAACCGGCTATACCTTTTTGGTGAATGGAAAAACGCCTGAACAGAACTGGATGGCACAGTTTAAACCGAATGAAAAAGTGCGACTGCGTTTTATCAATGCCTCTGCCATGTCATTTTTCGATGTGCGTATTCCACAGTTAAAAATGACAGTGGTCAGTGCAGACGGGCAGCCTGTCAAACCTGTAGTTGTCGATGAATTCCGCATTGGTGCCGCAGAAACCTATGATGTGATTGTGGAGCCCGCTGCGGAACACTATCAGATTGAAGCTGAATCGATTGACCGTTCTGGTTTTGCGATTGGCAGCTTACAGAATGAGTTAAAGCCAGTTCATCATGCCATACACAAACCTATATCCCGTCCTCGTGCCTTATTGACTATGGAAGATATGGGACATGGCAACATGCAGGGTGAAGAACACGAGCAGATGAATCATCAGAATCATGCTAGTCATGACATAAATGTCAAAACAGCTACTAAACATTCGATGATGGGGCATGAGCAGCATGCATCAGCCAAAGTGATCGAGCAAGGGGAAGATAATCATGCCGAGCATTCAGATACTTCATCCGCTATAGATCATGTGAATCACTCAAATATGACCGGGCATATGCAACATGAAAAAGACGCCAAAACTTCTACGCAGCAACCAGTTTACGGCTGGGCTAATGCCTCTACACCGGTAGGGCATAAAGCTTTGCAATATAGCGATCTAAAATCTTTGACCCCGCAAAAAGATATTCGCGAAGCAGAAAGCGAATTGGTGATTCGTTTAGGCGGCACCATGGAACGGTATATCTGGACCATGAACGGCAAAAAATTTAATGAAGCAGAGCCGCTCAAAGTGAAATTTGGGGAACGGATCAGGCTGAAATTTATCAATGACAGTATGATGGCGCATCCAATGCATTTACATGGCATGTTCATGCAGCTCGAAAATGGCCAGTCTGCAATAGATATGCCGAATAAACATACAGTGATTGTCCCACCTGGAAAAACCGTTACGACTTTGCTGACTGCAAATGAACTAGGTGAATGGGCGATTCATTGTCATCTGCTGTATCACATGACTGCCGGCATGATGAATAAACTGATTGTAGCAAATGTTCAGGAAAATGGCGTTTCGACTCAGGATACTGTGCGAGAAGATCATTCCAATCATCACATGCCAAAACCAGCAGAAAAACAAGGAGATGCTCATGCGCACCATTAATCTTTGTTTGAAACCTGTTTTGGCTAGTGTATTGGCGTTGGGAAATATTGCTGTTTTTGCTGAAGAAAGTTCTCAACAGCATGCTGATCATTCGATGCATCATCAACAATCACTCCAATCGTCAGAGCATCATTTAACTTCAGTAGCACCGGAAATTACTGAAAATTTAATTCCAGATTCAGCTTCAACCTATTCCAGCGAACATGATCATCGCAAGGAACATGGAGGGCAAATTTATACGCGGGTCAAACTGGACAATAAATGGATCAAAAACTCAGAAGGTGAGGAAGGCTTACAGTCTGAGAATGAGCTTCGGATTGGCACGGATGAAAATAAACTGTTCATTAAACTCAAAGCTGACAAGCAGGAATCCAGAGCAACAGAATATGCAGTCCAAGCTCTGTATAGCCGGAATATTTCAGATTTCTGGGATGCTCAGGCGGGTCTTCGCTACCGTCAGGAAAATTTGGGTCAGCCTAATGCTGGGCAAAATATTGAACATGTAGATGCAATATTTGGATTCCATGGGTTGGCGCCGTATTTCTTTGAAACCAATGCACATCTGTATCTTGGTCAAGATGATTTTATCGGACTTGAGCTAGAAACAGAACGTGATCTGCTACTCACACAAAAACTGATTTTGCAGCCTTATTTTGAAGTTGACCTCATTCTGAAGGATAAAGCAGCCAATGCCAAAAAGACTGGAATAAGTCATGCGGCATTCGGTCTGGAAACTCGTTATGAAATCAATAAAAAGATCATGCCTTATCTTGATATTGCTTATGAATATTCCAAGGGCAACGAGAAAACTGCATGGCAGGACGCATCTGATTCTGAACAGGGCTGGCGTTATGGAATCGGTTTAAGAATGATGTTCTAAACAGATATGTATGTAAGCTAATATTTATGAGGCGGGAAAATCATTTTCTCGCCTCATATACTTAGTTATATCTTATTCTTAAGGCCTCTATAAACTTTTATATTTTTCTTTGTTTTAAATTATTCATTTTCAGAATAAATATAAATACGATTGGACTTATAACAACCCAAAGTGCCATAAAGCTAATACTACTACTAAATTGAGTTCGTAAAAGGAACAATACCAACAGTAAAAGACTGCCTGAGATCAATTTAACGATGACCGGATAACTCACCAGAAAAGAATATCGAGACTGTCTGGTTTTTAAAATCTGTTTTTCACTCACTGCATAAAAACCAAAACAGGCCATCCAGATCAGTCCTACTATTGCCATCCATATCATGAAGAAGACTCCTGCTGTGCAGTTTTAAGCTTGGCCTGAATTTTATGAACAGCTTTTTGCTGGATAGGTGTAATTTTCTGATGTAGGAAGTAAGCGAGAAGTGCCAAGATCCAGAGCATCAGATCGATACGCAAAAACAGCCAATAGTTCGCAAAAGAATCCAGATAATGCTGGGACCACAAATAATACAGGTCGATGAGTGGAAGCATAAAAGCGGCACAGATGAGAATTTTAAGCTGCGTTTTCCATAAATGCTGTTGTGGCGTTAAACAGGCCAAGATAAAACTACTCAGCCAAATACTAAAGAAGATATAGATTTCATAATTTGTGGTGCCCACAGGAATGTGAATCAAACGGTTTGCATAAAGATAAGCCAGCATGGCAATAGGTAAACCAATTATCATGGTGATATTCAGACGATTCACCAGATAATATCCAAAGTGAAAACGATCCGATTTTTTCTGCATCTGTCGTTTCAGGCTCCAGAGCAATAATCCGGAAGCGATCATGGCACAGCCTAATATGCCTGAGAAAAATAGGGCGAAACGTAAAACAGGTTCGGCAAAACGTGCCATATGCAAACCATATACTCCAGCATTCAGGGTAGCAATTGCACTGTCATTACGGGTGTTTTCAAGCAATTTGCCTGTCGTCGCATTTAATACGAGTTGTGCCTGATTGCGGGTAATAGAATGATCTTTCAATTCGGTTAAGGTAATCTTTGCCAGCTGGGTATTCGGCTGCTTCACGGTAATATTGTCAAATTCTGATTTTCCCCAGTGCTGCTGCGCCGTAGTGATAAAATGTTGAATCGGTAACATCTCCGTTTTAATGGGCACAGCAGAGGGAGCAAGCACATTTTTGGTTCGGATTTCTTCAAAATATTGAAATGGATTTTCTGGATATAGCTGCTTCATGCCAGAAGGCAAAACAATATAAAAGAAAATAGCCAGTCCAGTAAAAGTCATAGTTAAAAAGAACGGTAGCGCAATGACGGAACTGACATTATGAAAATCCAGATAGGAACGTTGTCCTTTAAAAGCTCTCAGAGTAAAGAAGTCGGTCAGAATTTTTTTATGAGTAATGATTCCGGAAATCAGGGTCATCAACATGATGAATGCAGCAATGGTGACAATCAGACGGCCAATGGTATAAGGTACGCCATATAGCTGAAAATGAAAGTTATAGAAAAAATCTCCGCCCTGTGTAGCCGAAAGCGTTAATTCCTTACCTGTCATAGCATCCAAGGTTTTAAGTTGATAAGCACCCTCTGCAGTTTGCCAATAAATTTTATTAACCGGTAAATCCTGATTCGCTACCCCGATATACCAGTTCTGTGCATCAGGTGCATGTTGCTGTAAATAGCTATAAGCAGTTTTTAAAGCTGTTTCCTGGTTCACCTGCATCATGACAAATTGTGGCTGCATCCACATTGTAATTTCATGGCGATAATAGGTAACCGCACCTGTTAAAAAGATCGCGAAGAGGAGCCAGCCAAAACTTAAACCTAGCCATGAATGTAGCCATGCCATAGATTGACGGACAGATTTATGCATGGTTTAACCTATGAAGCGGGAAATGACAAATAAAACAATGAGAGGAATCAGGCTATAGACTGAAAGTGTTTTAAGACTTTGGATACAGAAGATTCCAATCACAAAACAGACATAAAAAATGAGGGCAATAAAGGCAGCCAGATAAACCGATTCAGCTTTGGGTAAACTCGCCTGTAAAAAATAGGCCAGATCGAGAGCAATCAGATAACTACATAAATAACCAATACCAAAGCTCATGCTTAATCGATACAGGATAGCAAGGGGCTGAAAGGTAGAAATCATGGAAAGGCCTTTATATGAATCTGTATAAATAAATATTGAGGTAACTTAATGCACGAAGCTTAAGGTCGTGACCAGGTACTGTTTCTTATACACTTGCTGATTCAATTTTCCTGTCTTGTCTATTTCTTGACTCACCTCTAGTACATATTGACCCTTCCATGGCGTAGCAATATTAATTTGGCCCTGCTTGTTGGTCGTATAATTTTTAAGCCAGTGTTGTGGGGAATAGACAGTCACTTTGACATCCGCAGCTGGTTTACCCTGATACATGACTGTAAAATTATTACTGTTCGGCTGAACCGGTACGATATCCAGCTCTGAGTCTGCTTTCAGGTTTTGTCTGCCGGATTTCGCATGATAGCTGAGTAAGGATTCCCCATAGATCAGTTCATGATGGAGCTGTACATCTGCTTGATCTTTTGTAGAGTAGACCAGATGATCCTTGTGTAGTTGGGGACTAAATTGTTTTTTAGTCTGAATCGCTTTTGCTTGGCTGAATGACTTTAAGGCACCTTCTTGAGTCTCTTTGAGCTGTTCACTATATTCACCAAAGAATGCATGTGTTTTTGCATCTGAAGCACGTTCTAGCCAAAGCATATGTGCCTGAGTAGAAAGGGTCATTGACAGTCCAATTGTCAAAGTAATGATTTTTTTCATGAATTTTACCTGATTATTGTTTAAATATAAGAAAATGAGCTCCGAATATTCTTTCAAAGCTCAAGCGAAAAATTAATATTTGAATTTTACGGCCACACTGTAATTTGCCGGTGCACCATAGAAGCCTTGCTGATTCGGGAAATTAAATAAGTATTTTTCATTGGTCAGATTATTCCCGTTGGCCTGCAAAGTAATGTGATCATTGAGTTCATAACTGGCCATCAGATTCACAAGCGCATATGCATCCTGTTTGATAATGCCTGCTTGTTGGGTAACAACACCCTCTGTAGCAGCTTCAGGAACTTCTAGATAAGTTTTATCCTGCCATTGCACACCAAGGCCCAGTTTCAGTTTTGGAATCTGTGGCACCTGATAGGTGGTCAGAAGATTGAAAGACTGATTAGGATTAAAAGTACGAGCATCACCACCATTGATCAGATCTTTAAGACTAAACTGAGTGTAGCCAAAGCTTAGATTTAAATGATCCGTTAACTGACCAGCCAAACCAAATTCATAACCTTGTGAACGTAGATCACTCACCTGGGTTTTACGTAAAGTCGGGATACCGTCAGAATCTCGCAAAGGATAATTGCTTTGCTCTGTTCTGAATACGGCCATGCTGGCGGTGAGCTTATCATCTAGCCAGGAACTTTTGACTCCGACTTCATAGCTTTCACCTTCGATCGGTTTGTTAATGCTGCCATCATCTGCTTTGGTGGTTTGCGGACGGAAAATCGAGGTATAACTCAGATAGCCTGTATATTCAGGGCTAAAATTATAGGTCAGACCGGCATAGGGTAAAACTTTATCTTCATCATAAACAGTATCTTTTCCATAACTACTGCCACTGCTTTCAGCCTGAACGTAGTTCACACCTAAAAGCAGTTTCAGATCATCATTCAGATGCAGTCGAGTCGCAGCATAAAGGCTCTGGTTCTTCTGCCGGATATGCATTTCACCCCTGGTTTTCGACATATCCCAGCTTGGTTCTTCGGGTGTAAAGCTGGCTAAATCTGTGGTCAGCGGATTGACAAAGCTGCCAGCATAACCCAATTCATCCAGACGATTTTTGGCCCAGACATAGCCCAATGAGGCTTCATGGCGTTGTCCCCAAAGCGGATAGGTGCCGCTAAAACTCAGGCTGGCTTGTTGTTCTTTATTGTCATCAATATACATGCCTGGATATAAGAAAATACCTGAAGTACCGTCAGCACCAGGTTTACCGGACAGGAATAAAAGTTTTGAATCCCGGTCAGTCCGTTTTTCCTCATAACTCAGTTTAGCTTTCCAATCAGCACCAAGTTGTTGTTCGATCTCGGCAAAATAGTTTTTAATATTACTGTCCCAGTAGGCCCAGTCCGGACTGTAATTATAATTTCTTGAATAGCTTAACTGTTCACCTTCAGTATTGATTAAAGGATTGGAACCCCAATTGACACCATTTGGATTATGATTCGTTTCGGTATAACCAGCAGTTATTAAGGTCGAATCAGTCAGGTCAGCCTCAACAACTGCACCAATGCCATTTTTTTCGAGTTCATAGTGATCCAGATAACTATCACCTGTCTGCTGATAGCCAAATACTCGGCCTCTGATTTTTCCATCCTGTGTCAGGGGAGAGGAAACATCTGCTTCATAACGTTGGGTATTCCATGAACCATAACTGGTATTAAACGCGGCTTGAAGCTCCTGAGTAGGGCGTTTTCGAATCATATTAATGGTAGCGCCCGGATCGCCAATACCATTATTTAAGGCATTTGCACCTTTAACGATCTCAATACGGTCAAATAAAAAGCTGTCTGGATTGTCATTATTGTAGTTATAGCCTTCAAGCGGAATCCCAACGCCGTCTACCAATACGTTTGAGATTTCAAAACCACGTGATAGATAGGAAGTTCGTTCGGTCTCCTGGTTACTTACAGTGATCCCCGGTGAGTTACGGAGTACATCACGGGTATTATCCAGTGCAAAGTCATCTAATTGTTGACGCGTCACTACATTCACTGTTTGTGGCGTTTCCTTAAGAGGAATATTTAGTTTAGAAGCTGTTGCAGAATTTTGAATAATATAGCTTTTAGTCTGTTCAGAGCTTTCTGTTGTTTGTGCTGCATCAGTGACTATCGTGATGGTAGGAAGCTGCTGACTATTTTCTGCAAAACTTTGCTGGGTCAGCAAAATGGCAAAACTGAGCAAAGATAGCTTGAAAGTTGGATGATTGGTATAAAACATTTTAATGAATGTAAATGATAATAATTATCGCTAATGTTATTGATTAGATATTTTTAAATCAATCTAAATACAATAGGAAATTTAAATTAAAAAATACTCATTGATAGAGGAATACTTTGCAGTTAAAGCAGATTAAAAGAAGGGATTAAGATTTTGCTTAAAATAAAAACGATTCATTTCAGTAAAATAATATTTAAATTATTGATTTCATATTAATTTTAAATTTATAAAGTATTTGCTAAATATTTTTCATGTATAGAATGCGATTAATGCTCAAATATAAAAAGAAAAATGAAATAAAAAAAAGCCATCACATTGATGGCTTTTTATAAATGATATTGATCAATAAGTTTTATAAGGTAAGAACTTGCCAGACAATACGACATTGACGCGGTCGCCATTCGGATTTTCTTCGCGTTGAATATCCATACTAAAATCAATCGCGCTCATAATACCGTCACCGAATTCTTCATGAATCAGTTCTTTAATGGTAGAACCATATACATTCACCACTTCATACCAACGGTAAATTAAAGGATCAGTCGGTACGCTGGTTGGCAGGGAACCTTTATATGGCACGATCTGTAGCCATGCAACAGCTTCATCACTTAAGCCAAAAATCTGACCAATCTTTTCTGCTTGCTCTTTATTAAACGCCATCTGACCTAAACATGCAGCGGTTACCCATTCTTTAGAAAGACCAATCTCTTTGGCAACATCTGACCACTTAATTGACTTTAAAACTTTCGCTGAAATGATCATGTCAGTTACTTGTTGACGATGGGTAATCATAATCCTCTCCAAATTATTCTCAAATGAATGTATGCAGAACGGATAATGCAGATATCATGCCAACAGCATTCTAGAGTTCATGCTAAATAGAAAATGAATATTTAAGCGATTGTTAATTATTTGTGGCACAGCTTTTGCTTCTGTTTCGATATACATGGCAACGACGCCATTCACCATTACCTGTTCTAATATTCAAGGCAACGGCGCCTAAGGTCTTCAGTGATCTTAGGCGTCTTTTTTCGAAAAACAGGTCCGTATATTGAAAAAGAGGACGACAACATGGCATATCTTGCTCCTGCGGAGTTTGCAAAAAAAGTAGTAGATGCGGGTGAATCCAAGCTTCATATGGCAACCCGTGATGTTCTGATTCGTGCCTTTATGGCAGGTGCGATTTTGGCCTTGGCAGCCGTATTTGCAATTACGATTGCAGTGCAAACTGGTGTGCCACTGATTGGCGCATTACTGTTTCCTGTTGGCTTCTGCATGTTGTATTTATTGGGCTATGACTTGCTGACTGGGGTATTTGTATTGACACCGCTGGCATGGCTGGATAAACGTCCTGGCGTTACCTGGGCACGCATTTTAAAAAACTGGGGGCTGGTATTTTTAGGTAACTTTACTGGGTGTTTAGTCGTTGCAGTCCTGATGGCTGTGGTTTATACCATGGGCTTTGCAACTGATCCGAATCCAGTTGGTGAAAAAATTTCTCATATCGGTGAAGACCGGACCTTGGGTTATGCGGCTTATGGTTTCTCAGGTTGGATGACTATTTTTATTCGCGGCATGCTGTGTAACTGGATGGTGTCTTTAGGTGTGATTGGCGCAATGATGTCAACTACGGTGAGTGGCAAGTTCATCGCAATGTGGATGCCAGTGATGCTGTTCTTTGCCATGGGCTTTGAACATTCAGTGGTAAACATGTTCCTGTTCCCATTTGCCATGATGATGGGTGGTGACTTCTCGATTGCAGATTATTTCCTGTGGAATGAATTACCGGTTGCTTTAGGTAATCTGGTTGGTGGTTTAGCCTTAACAGGTCTGGCACTTTACACCACACATGTACGTACTGGCGCGAAAAAAGAATTCTAATAATGAATCATTTTTAAAGGGATTAATATGATCCCTTTTTTGAGTTTTTAATATGAAAAAAACATTAAAAGTCGCTATTGGACAATATTCTGCGGCTGGTATTAAAGATCAGAATCAGGATTTTTATGGCATCTTTTTACCAGAAGGTCATGTACTGAAGCAAAAAGGTATAGCTTGTGCGATTGCCGACGGGATCGGTAGTAGCAATGTCAGTCATATTGCCGCAGAAACAGCCGTTAGCAGTTTTCTCTCTGATTATTATTCGACTTCGGATGCCTGGAGTACTCAGACTTCAGCAGCACGGGTGATTCGTGCCACTAATTCATGGTTATATGCACAAACTCAACAAAGTCAGGGACGTTTCGATAAAGATCGGGGCTATGTCTGTACCTTATCCGCACTTATTTTAAAGCAGCATCAGGCGCATATTTTTCACGTCGGTGATAGTCGTATTTATCGAATCCGAGATGGTGAAATTGAATTATTAACCCATGATCATCGCGTCTGTCTGTCTTCGACAGAACATTATCTCAGTCGTGCCTTAGGCGTGGATTATCGTATTGAAATTGATTATCAAAGCCTTGAACTAAAAGAAAAAGATGTCTTTCTACTCATGACTGATGGGGTTTATGAGTTTGTTACAGACCAACAATTATTAGATTTCACCTTAGCAGCAGATCACTTAAATCAGCTTGCCAAATTCCTGGTTGAACAGGCTTTAAAACAGGGCAGTGATGATAATTTAAGTCTTCAAGTGCTCCGTATTGAGCAGTTGCCTGAACCAGATCAGTTTTATATGCACCAGGATTATGTCTTTCCACCCCAGCTCAGCAAAGGTGAAGCATTTGAGGGCTATGCCATTGACAAAATCCTGCACCAAAATCACCGCAGTTGCCTGTATTTGGCACACGATCATGATCGGCAACCGCTAGTGATTAAAACTCTGGCAGTAGATTTACAACAAGATGAACAGGCTGTTGAACAGTTTCAACTTGAAGACTGGGTTTCAAAGCGTCTTAAGCACGAAAATCTGCTGCAATGTTATACGCATCAATCAGAGAAAAAATATTTATTCCAGAGTTATGAATATTTGCAGGGAGAAACCTTAGATCGCTGGCTGCATCAACAGAAAAAGCCTTTGCAGATGGAAGATATTCTCCCTATTTTGCAGCAAACAGCATTGGCCTTAAATGCAATGCACCGACTGGAAATGTTGCATCAAGATGTACGTCCTGAAAATATCATGGTCTTAAACGTTGATAATACACTTAAAGTCAAACTGATTGATTATGGTTCAACTGCTGTACGAGGTTTAGTCGAAATTAATCCTAAACATGTGGATCGGCCACTTGGTACCTTGGCATTTATGGCACCTGAATATTTCATTGAACATTCACCATCCGTGCAGTCGGATCAATTTTCTTTGGCGGCAATGGCTTATTATTTACTGACTAAACAGCTTCCTTATGGTACAGATTTGGCTCGTTGTAATACGCTGAAGCAGCTGAAGAAAGTTCAATATCATTCCATTCAAAAATATCGGCCAGATTTACCACTTTGGTTAGACCAGATTCTAAAAAAGGCTCTGAGTATCGAGCCAGTGTATCGTTATGAGGCATTGACTGAATTGATCCATGATCTGGAACACCCACCCAAGGAATTATTAAAATCCAAGGCCCCTACCATTATTGAACGTGATCCTTTACGTTTCTGGCAAATCAGTTGTGCTGTATTAGGACTTTTACTTTTATTAAGTATTGCATGGCCATTTATTTAAAGGTTGGAGTGAATATAAGTAAAAAATTAGACCGTGTTCTATGCTTTGGACAGCTTGCCTCACTAGTATATTTATGGCAATCAATCCACAACCAGAAACTACAAGAACTATATCATTACAACTTCAACCACCTTTTAAAATGGGAGAGATAAAAACAAAAAGCAAGGAACTACCATGGCGGTTCAATTTCTCCTATCAGCCTTAAGTACCGTAATCATATTGGCATTTACCGGCTGTACAGTTTCATCCAAAACACCTGCAACAGATAGTTATGGCTCCCAGCCGTCTTTACCTGAACCAAAATCAAGACTGTTTCCGGTCGTCAACATTGCCCCTGCAAAAGGTTGGCCTGAAGGTGTCATGCCGACGCCAGCACCAGGTTTAAAAGTGCAAGCATTCGCACAAGGCCTTCAACACCCGCGCTGGTTATATGTATTGCCGAATGGAGATGTACTGGTGGCTGAAACTGATGCTCCACCTAAGCCTGAAGACAGTAAAGGGATTAAAGGTAAAATCATGAAAATGGTGATGAGAAGAGCAGGATCATCCTATCCAAGCGCCAACCGTATTAGCCTGCTGCGTGACAGTAATCAAGACGGCATTGCTGACCAGAAAACGGTATTTCTGCAAAATTTAAACTCGCCGTTTGGAATGACCTTAGTGGGTAATATGCTTTATGTCGCAAATACAGATGCTTTAGTGCGATTCTCTTATCAGCCAGGTATGACCCAGATCAAAGAAAAAGGAACTAATGTATTAGACTTGCCTGCAGGCCCTTTAAATCATCACTGGACGAAAAATGTTATTGCCAATCCTGCAGGCAAGAAGCTCTACATTACGGTAGGCTCTAATAGTAATGTGGCTGAAAATGGCATAGCTCAGGAAGAAGGACGCGCCCTGATCATGGAATTGGACCTTTCTACAGGTCAAGCCCGGCCGTTTGCTACAGGCCTGCGTAATCCCAATGGCATGGACTGGCAGCCTCAGAGTGGAGCCTTATGGACTGTAGTGAATGAGCGTGATGAGCTGGGCAATGATCTGGTTCCTGATTATATGACCTCAGTAAAAGATGGCGCTTTTTATGGCTGGCCTTATAGTTATTATGGCCAGCATGTGGATACCCGGGTAAAACCGCAAAAGCCTGAACTGGTCGCGAAAGCAATTAAGCCAGATTATGCCTTGGGAAATCATACTGCATCACTGGGTCTGACATTTTATAAGGCTAATTTAATATCCCAATATCGTGATGGTGCACTCATTGGCCAGCATGGTTCCTGGAATAGGAAACCTCATAGTGGTTATAAAGTTATTTTTGTGCCATTTCAAAATGGTCAGCCTTCTGGTCAGCCTCAAGAGGTTCTGACCGGATTTTTAAGCAAAAATGGAGATGCATTTGGTCGGCCTGTGGGTGTAGCTACAGATGCTCAAGGCGCAATATTAGTTGCTGATGATGTAGGGAACGTGATTTGGCGAGTATCACCGAATCAATAAATAAGTAGATGCTAATAAAATAAAAGCCTTATAGTCTCTCCCAAAACTATAAGGCTTAGCGGCTGTAGTCTCTACTTTTATCACTTACCATCCCAGTAAGTTCGCTGTCTTTCGACTTTATTATCATTGTAATGCGATTATTATCAGCTTTCCTTGCTGACTCTTTATGTGAAACATAATGTCAAAAATTGAGGAAACAGGATATAGAGTATTTGCTCCAATCTATGTAAGTCAAAACTTACAAAAAATAATATATTTATACAAAATTTAACATTATGTGAATATTCTTATATTTTACAAAGGTTTTTGAAGATAAAAATCAGTCAATAGTAGTGTATAAATAACTATTTTCCAGTTATAAACGGCATTAAAATTAAAAGATATGATTTAAAAATCATCTTTTGCTTCAGGTTTGGCAGCTAGGGTTCCAGTTTATAGAAGATATTTATGAACACTTTAACTAAGGTAATTGATGGATCTGATTTCTCTGCCATATATGTGGTCGGGGATCTGCATGGTTGTTACAGCTTGCTCATGCAAGAACTGGAGAAAGTTCATTTTAATTTTGAGAAAGATCTACTGATTTGTACCGGAGATCTGGTCGATCGTGGTAATGAAAATCTAGAATGTGTTTCATTGGTTAGTCAACCCTGGTTTTATTGCGTTCGCGGTAATCATGAGGAAATGTGTATTAAGAGCCGTGACGATGCATGGATTCAAGATATACATGCACAGAATGGCGGTGAGTGGTTCTATCTTTTATCAACCGAAAAACAGGATGAACTCAGTGAAATTTTTTCGGCACTTCCTTTGGCCATTGAACTAAACCTAAAACATAAAAAGATTGGAATTTTGCACGCAGATATTGCGCTAAATGACTGGAATGTATTTAAAAAGAAAATTGCAAAAGGTGAAAGTAGAATTCCAGGCTTAACTTCAGCATATACCAATGCACTTTGGGGTAGAGGGAGAATTCGCAATCATTCTTATCGCTATGGAACCGTTAAAAATATCGATGAGATCTATCTGGGTCATACGATTGTAAAAGAACATATCCAAATTGATAATTGCCACTATATCGATGTCGGTTCTGCTTATACGCAGAAGTTATGTGCTGTTAAAATAAAAGATGCAAACTAGGTACTATTGCTAAGAACCAGCTGTAAAAATATATCAATAACTTCTGCCTTTAAAATTAACTTGATAGCTCATTTTTACAAAAGTCGATCTACATTAATGTTTGAATGAGAAACTGTATTTTGTCCTATTTAATTTTAAGTAAGTATTCATACAAATAATTCGGCTATAGTGAATTTATCTCATCTTTGTTTTACGGCATCTGCGGTATGCAGCGTGACCGATACGCCACCGACATTGCTGGTCTGTATGAATCAGTCATCTCGATCACATGTGCATTTTATTGAGAACAAAATTTTGTCAGTGAACGTCTTAGGTCCACAGCACGAACAGATTTCCAATGCATTCGCATCCAGCAAATTCAGTTCTGAACGAAGATTTCAATTAGGTTCTTGGACACCGCTAAAAACAGGTTCACCTGTATTAGACGATGCATTAGTGAGTTTTGACTGTGAAATCGAGAATATTCAACAAGTAGGGACACACAGTATCTTGATGTGCCGAGTGGTTGCGATTCAACGGAGCGAACAGGATCAGAGCCTGGTGTATTTTAATCGTACTTACCATTCGGTTGGACAATTAGAATTTGCTTGAATATAAATGAAAAAAATGACAATAAGATAATGTGGATTTTCTCATTTTTAAGATTTGTATCGAATTTAACAAATCAAAAGCAATCGGTATTCACCCTCATTTTCAACTGGAGCCCGATGTACACAAGGTAGGGCTCTTTGGGCTGGATGATCGACTGCCAAACGCCAAAGATGGCCTTGACCTAAATTGACAGGTTTGGCATCAGGCTTAGGTTGATAATGCAGATCAAAGAAATATTCTTCCAGAAAATCTTCAAATCCGGCTTCTGGGCCATCATATAATTCTTTCAGCTTTGCCCTGATTTCTGAAATCAGAATCTTTTGTTCCACCTGATCATTAGGCAAGATATCGCTTGCAGCACCATGATAGGTACATAAGAAAGTATCTGTTTCAATCGGAGAGCGATCGACATGGAATGAATAGACATCTGTAGTAATGAAATCGAGCTCATTATCCCGTTCATAGCATTTGAGCAGATTGAGTGAAGGGGAAGCGCCGTAGTCAGTTAGTCGCTGTATATCTTCTAAGATAATCTTTCTTGCCAGATGACCGCTTTCTGACAGCTGGAGTTTCATAAGATCATCAATTGAAACTTCAGTCATATTTTCCTGTAAATGAAGCTTATTCACGATCTCGGCAAAATCACCCGCTAAATTTCTAGACCAGCAAATCGCATTCATCGCACCCTTAAAATCCGAATTAACGAGTTCTGAAAAGTTTGAGACTACACGAATTTGTTTATTGCCTGAAAATTGATTATGCATGCTTAAGTGAAATGACTTATGAACTATGCCTAATATTACCCTTAGATTCCTCAAAATAACTTTATGAGCTCATAAAAAAAGAGATTTTAAAACCTAAAATCTCTTTCCTTTCACAGTATCTTAATTTTCAGCTTGTGCTTTGGCTGCAATATTACTTTTATAGATAAAAAATAGTGCAACAGCTAATAGGGCAATTGCTGCTAGTCTGGATCCATCTAAATGAATCACCGGGTTATTCAACCATCCAAAATGATCGATGAGCAGACTCATTAATAACTGGCCACTAATGACGGCGACAGTGGTGGCAGCAGCGCCCAGTCTAGGCATAGCAAATACAATCGTAAGCATATAGGCCACGCCAAAAAATGCACCTGTTAATTGCCATCTTGGTGCGGTGAATAAATTCAATGCATGGTTGGGTTCAAGAAAGAAAGCGATTAGAAAACTGACTAGAGCACCTAAGACAAATGTCAGCCAAGAACTTTCTAATACACCTACTTTAGCACCCAAACGACCATTAATTGAAGATTGAGCACATAAAACTGCTCCGCCAAAAATAACGACTAATAACATTATATAAATCATGGAGAAGCTTCCTTATTGAATAAGCCATAATGCAGCTAAAATAGCTACTAGCGCGCCAATACGATATTTGTCTACAGCCCGTTTATGGCTACCTAACAAACCCCAGTGATCAATAATAAGACTGGTTGCAACCTGGCCAAACAGGATGCCCACCATGGTCAGGCCAACGCCAATATGAGGTGTCGCTACAGTTAAAGCCACTACATATATAGGGCCTAATATACCGCCAGTCAGTTGCCACCGTGGCTGCTTGAACATGAGAGAAAGCTTTGGACGGCTGAAGATCAACCCCAAGGTTAAGAGCAGTGATCCGATCGCGAAAATTCCCAAGGTCGCCCAGAAATGCCCAATTTCTTCCCCGAGTGGACCCAGTAAACCCGCTTCAACAGATAACCCCATACCTGCAAGAACGACTAATGGGAAAATCCACAACTGTTTCATATATGCTTTCCAAAGGAAGAAAGCAACGAATTATATTCTCTTATTTAAAAGCTACAATTACGCAATTTTTCAAAACATAATTGCTATTATGACAATAATAAAATGATTGAATTAAATTCAGGGATAGATCAAGTATGCAACTCAATGCATTACGCTATTTTGTGATGGTGGCAACGACAGGCAGTTTTTCAGCTACGGCAAAGCATTTTCAGGTTCCATCTTCCTCAGTATCTCGTTTTATTTCCAAACTTGAACAGGAAATTGGGCAACAACTTTTTTATCGTAATACACGCTCTGTTCGGCTAACTGACATAGGAGAAAAGTACTTTGTGCAAATTAAGGAAGTGCTTGATACGCTAGATCTGGCCAATGAAGAAATTTCTGGTAAAAATGCGATCAGAGGGTTAATTCGTATCAATACAGCGGTTGCGCTGGGAAGGCTACATATATCGCATATAGTGAATAAATTGCATGATAGCTTTCCAGATCTTTCAGTCGAGCTGATCTTGACGGATACTTTTATTGACCCTGTACAAGAAGGTGTAGACATTGCCATACGGATTGGCTCATTACAAGATTCAGCATTAATCGCACGCAAGATCTGTGATCAACAATATGTGCTGTGTGCGAGTCCTGCATATCTTGGAAAGTATGGAACTCCACATTCCCCACACGAGATTCAGAATCATCAATGTTTGGTGTATAAGGGCGTTTCAGGCAGCCAACGTTGGTATTTCCGTCAGCAAGAGCATGACACTCCGGTTTTAATTGAGCCACAAGGGCCTTTAAGAAGTAATAATGCAGAAGTCTTGGTAGATGCGGCATTGGAAGGACGGGGGATTGTATTATTTCCAACCTGGATTTTTACGGAAGACTATTTTAAAACCCATAAACTGGTTCAACTTCTTCCTGACTGGATCAGTACAGTAGAGCCTTATTCTATAGGGATTCATCTGGTTTCTCCTGAAAACAGAATTCGTTCGCAAAAGGTTAGAACTGTGCTTGATTTCATTTTAAAAGAAATTGGAGATCCGCCGTACTGGGATAATATTCTTAAGTTTTAAAATTTTTATGATCCAATTATAAAAAGCTTAATTGGTTTCTTAGTTATCTTTTTTGATCAAGAAGGATTCTAAGGAAGAGCTAAGATGAAAAGCATAAAATGGAAGAACTTATATGATTTCAAATTTCTAACTTTAGATTTTATCTACACATCGCAATTGTAAAATTCTTAAATTTCCTTAAATGTATCTGCATTATTGCTATAAATCCAAAATTAAAATAAAAAAGCCTATCTCATTCGAAATAGGCTTTTTTACCTCTGAGGAATCTTCTCGCCATTTAATTCAGTAAGAATACTATGGCTTAAAGACTGATAATCATATTATGAGAATATGAATAGTTTTTCAAACATAATTTAAATTTTATTTGATTAAATTATTACGAATATCACTGGTGCTTTCAGGATGGTGGAGGAACTTATTTTCAATAATCTGTGCTTTCTCCTGAAGAATTTGTACTAATTTTTCCAGATTTACGAAATCAAATCTATTCTTTGAAGCTAATAAAGTAAGCGCTAAGGGCGGTTCTTTAAGAGAGAATTTAACTGGTACAGACAAACCTGCAACTTGAGGATCAAGTTCACCACTAGAATAATAATACCCCTGTTTTTTGATCTTTCTCATTTGTTCCAGAAAAGCGGTTTCATTCTGCACAAATCCCACTTCTGCAAATGCATCGGCATAACGTTGGTAATAGTCAAGCAACGCTTGTTTCGGTAAATGCGCCATGATGACTTTTGAAGATGAACCTACATAGACCGGACGTGGACAACCGCGTCCAAATGAAAGCAGATGTGCATTTTTAAAGACTTCGTCATGTAAGTCGATACACGAATCATAATTGAGATGAGTCAATATACAAGAGAACTCAGTCCGTTCGACGATTTCCTGCATAAAGGGAATGCTGATCTGTACCAAAGGATCAGTTTTTCTTGAAATATAATCCAGAACAGCAATTTTTGAACCCAATGTATAGTCACCGGATGTGCCACTGATTCGCTGTAAAAGTTCAGCCGATACTAATTCTTTTAAATAGCGATAACTGGTGGGTTTGGAGAGGTTTAATTCTTCACTGATGATATCTACATTAATCACTGAACGTGATAACGAAAATAGATCGAGAACAGTAAGAATTTTTCCAAAACTTGCTTGCGCCATAAAAAAACCTGAAGTGCTGACAATTGAAAAAGGTTATGACTCACTTTAGCTTAAAAGAGGGTAGTAGAGGCAACTATTTACCTAAAATTCTCGAATCATGAGGATATAGGAAGAAAAGAGACAAATATTCAGCATAATGGCCTATGCAATGATAAAAAATCATACTTATTCTCATATAGAGATATTTTTATTGACAATAAAGCGTTTATTTGAAAAAATTAATTAAGTAAATATCCAATGATGAATAATTAAGCAAAGTGTTCTCTTTTGCTTTTTATATTTTCATCAACCAGTTTCAGTTTAATCAGCTGAATATTCTAATTTTATTGACTTTCAACAAGTAAAAATTTTGTCACTGAGTTCTTTGGGCTTGGTGGGCAGGTTATTTGCTTTAGAAAATAAAATAAGCTTTTAGAGAGAAACCATGCTGCTTATAAAATCTTTACTCGCATTTCGTCCAAATAAAATGGACTGGATTTTTGCGACTAAAACGTTTGTGGCTGGTATTTTGGCGCTCTACGTTGCGTTGAGTTTGGATCTTGCTTATCCGATTTGGGCTATTGGCACAGTTTTCGTTATTGCCAATCCTTATACGGGTATGACCGCTTCAAAAAGTATCTATCGTGTACTAGGTACTTTATTAGGCGCAATTGTGGCAGTTGCAGTTACTCCTTGGCTAATCAATACACCGTGGTTGTTTACGCTGTTTTTATCCTGCTGGGTTGGCCTCTGCTTATATTTCTCTCTGCTTGATCGTACACCGCGCAGTTATATACTGATGCTGGCTGGATATACAACTGTCATTATCTGCTTCAATATCATTTACTTTATTGATACTGCTTCATTATTTGATATGGCAGTAGGACGCTTTCTGGAAATTACAATTGGCGTCGTTTGCAGTGCGATTGTGACAACGACGATATTTCCAATGCATATTGGCCCCGCAGTGAAAAGTCGTGTCAGTAAAACCTTAGTGGATACTCAGCAGATTTTTAATAAAATTCTATTAGAACCACGTCAAGACCAGAACTATACAAAAGCTTTAAGCCAATTGGCTGCAGATATTGCAGATATTCATGTCATGGCTGTGCATTTAAGCTATGAAAAGTCGGCTCTACAGGGAATGACCAAACCACTGCAGGAAATGCTGAATCAGATCACAATGCTGGTGAGTAATTTGGTGGCAATGTCAGAACGCTTGCAACAGTTAGACTTCATTGATACAGGATATCGCCAGTCATTAGCAGATTTACATTCCAAAATTAATAAATATCTAACTGATGAACATGCATTAAAAGAGTCTGAACTGAATCAGCTTCCTGCTGATTTTGAAACAGATTTCCTGAAAATTTTTGAACATTCAAAAGATGATCAAATTGTGATATTGAAAAGCTTGAAAATGGATATCCGCCATTTCATTCAGAATATCCATGCAATTAAGTTGATCTGGCAGCGAATCCAACAAGGGGATACTTCACTGCCTGAAATGATTGTTCCACTTACTACAAACTATCCAACTCTGCATCGTGATCATGGCGTAGCAGTGCGGGGCGGGGTTTCTGCATGCCTCACTGTTTTTATTGCTACTGCCTTTTGGATCTTAAGCGGCTGGAAAGCTGGATTTATGCTGGCTGAAATGGCTGCGATCAGTGCATGTATATTAACGGCGCTGGATAATCCGGTGCCTGCATTAAAGCTGTTTATTCGTAGTAGCTTATATGCTTCGATCGTGATCTTCATATATGCCTATGGAATTTTTCCAAATATTATAGAGTTCTGGCAGTTAGCACTTGTACTTGCACCATTCTGCATATATTGCCTGATGCTTTTTTTGCATCCACCCTTGGTTGGAATTGGTTTGCCTTTGTTGATGGGTACGATCATGGGGCTGAATTTTCATAACCGTTATACCCTGGATCAAATTTCTTTCTTCGATGCAGCGATTGGTACAGTGATTGGGCCAATCATCGCTGTATTTATTATCCATATGATCCGTGCAATGTCTCCAGATATAACCGTACAGCGCATTTTGGCCATTCATAACCGAGCCATTCGTCAGGCACTGTATATTCCTTATGGGGTACGGTTCCGTATTCATTTACGTACGATGATTGACCGCATCGGGGTATTAAATACTAAAACAGTAGAATCTGAAGATCTAAAAAATAAAATCAATCAAGCACTCATTGAATCCAGCGCCGTCGTGGATCTGGCACGGTTACAAGAACTCATACTCAAGTTACCTGAACAGCAGCCTTTGACACAGCAACTCGAAGATCTTCAAATACAGCTGGATGAATATTTTCGTGCCAAAGAAATTGGACAAAATTATGATGCTGCCTTCACACAGTTAATTAACAAAATACAGGCTTTGGAAGCAGATCTCATCATGCAGGAACATACAGATGTTGTAGAACGGCTGCATATTTCACTCAACAATATTCGTAGCAGCTTATGTCATATCAAGACACCGCCAAGATATGCAGGCGCAGGAGATTAATACATGGGAGAGCTGAATATCTATGGTGTGTATGTGCCGATTTTATTGATTCAAGCTGTGATTGCCTATGTACTGCTCAGAATCTTGATGAAGTGGCTAGACAGACTAGTCGCAAATGACTGGATCATCATGCCGAATATTTTCTATTTATGCACTTACGTACTTTTGCTGGGCGCCGTCCATTGGGCAGGCTTATTACTATGAGGTCTGATATTAAAATGATTGAGGAAAACCGTATATGACATCTGTCAATTTACGCAAATATTTGCGACCTGTACTTTTGACGGTAGTGGCTGTTCTCGCCATTTTAGTGATTCGACATATCTGGAATTATTATAATTCTGAGCCATGGACGAGGGACGGGCGTGTACGTGGTGATGTAATTCAGGTGTCATCAGATATTTCAGGCCTGGTCACAGAAGTCCTGGTGCAGGATAACCAGACCATCAAGAAAGGGCAGCCTTTATTTAAAATTGATGTTGAACGTCAAGAACTGGATGTTCAAGAAGCTCGTGCGGATCTTGCGAAAGCAAAAGCAGGTCTAGCGCAAGCTGAGGCTGAACTGGTGAATGCTAAAGCCAATGTCGTGAAATCCCAAGCAAATATTCATCTGGCAGACAAGAATGCAAGTCGTTATTCAAGCTTAATGGATGGTGCTATTTCAAAACAGGAACAGGATCAAATTTTTGCTGCACGAGATGAATCACATGCCGAGCATGAGCAGTCCTTAGCTGCAATGGAACAGGCCAAAGCGAATATCGAACAGCAAAAAGCATTAATACAAGTCGCCGAGAATAACCTCAATCTCGCGCAACTTAATTTACATCGTTCAGAAGTTGTTGCCCCGGCAAATGGGACATTATCAAATTTTGAATTAAAAGAAGGGAACTATGTCAAAGTTGGCCAAGCAGTTGCCGCATTACTAGATCGCAAGCAGCTCTATGTAGTGGGTTATTTTGAAGAAACCAAACTGGATAAAATTTACGTGGGAGCACCAGCTACAATTCAGCTGATGGGTGATTCGCAAAAACTTAAGGGCCATGTGCAAGGTATTGCCTCGGGGATTGAAGATCGTGAGCGTACTGCTGGTTCAGGACTTTTAGCGAATGTGAATCCAACTTTTAGCTGGGTGCGTTTAGCCCAACGTGTCCCTGTTAAGATTATTCTGGATGAGTTACCAAAGAATGAACTTGCCTTCGTTGCAGGGCGAACAGCAACAGTACATATAGAAAAGCAAGAAAAATAAACTGACCTGTAATTCAATAACACAAGGTTCTTTACGAAAAGAGAGCCTTGTCATGAATCCTGATTTAAAAGATCAAATAGCTATATAAAAACAGTAATAATAAGAAGTATGTAATTTGACCATTAAATTACCTTGTCATTACATTTTTATTGACCATTCGTTCAAATTTTTATATTTTCGTATGGATCTTTTTAAGCAGGAGGAAATTTTTATTATGAATGATGTAAGGCTTTTATATGTAAGTAAGTTCAAAGATGAGAGATACTCTACTTCTGAACTTTATAATATTTTAACAGAAGCCTTAGAATTTAATGAGTTACACAAAATTTATGGCGCACTCTATTTTGGTAATAATTATTTTGTCCAGTGTCTGGAAGGTACTGAAGAAGATGTAAAAGACCTTTTCTACAATCGAATAGTCAAAGATCCACGCCATAAGAACTGTGAAATTCTCTCTTATGAAATAATCGACTCATATCTTTTCTCCAGTTGGCACATGAAGTATGCCAATGTCCATAATGATTTCATTGAGTTCTTTATCAAGAATCATCATGATGGATTTAATCCTTATCTCCTGGAACCAGACACTATTCCTGCTTTTATAGAATTACTCAGACAGCACGAAGATGATTTATACAAAGCTCAGGTGATGGCTTAATCAGATTAAGATGTAACATGTGATATGTTATTTTAAAGAAATTGTTATATTACATGTTATATTTATAATTTTAAGTTTTTGAAATTTATAAAATAATTAAATTTTCAGTTTAAAAAATAGAGATGGTTAACCATCTCTATTTCTAATGGATGTAAAATTCCGAGACAACTTAAATAAATTTCAGCACTTCAAGTCTCAGTATTTAAAATATTTCCTGATTACATATTTCTATTCTTGAAATAAAATCGAGAGGCATAGTTAGTCTTTCAGCAGTTATTGTTTCAAAATGAACCCAAATAGCTGCGTCTCTATTTTCAAAACTAATACTTACAAGCTTAACCAAGTCATAAGGTTCAACATTGTGAGTTAAGATAATATTATAAAAGTGATCTGAGCGTACGTAAGAGATAAGCATTTGATGAATAGCTACTTGTTCATCACTACTTAGCTCACTATATTTACTTAGTTCAGGTAAATCATGTTGTCTGTTCACTTTAGTCCTTATCAATCTTCAAGTTTTTTATAGAGGACCAGAATTTTAACAATTTAGACAGGGCAGCATTTAGTTGTTTTGTATAAATAATTGAACTTTTTATGAATGATGCTGAACAACAATGCCAGCCAGATTAAAGCCCACACTATAATTAAAACTGTAACTATAAGAGCGTAGAAAACAATGTCTCAAGTAAAAATTTATGCTTTAAATGAAACAATCGAAGTATATTGAATAAAGCTATCCATCAAGCTTTAATCAAAGAGCTAAGTTATCTCGAGGAAAATATTTTTCAACGATTTATACCTTTAGAGTCTGAAATTTTATTTATCCAAAGGATCGATCTAGATTTTATATCATTATCGAGGTTTCAATGTTTGAAGGAAGAACGAAGAGACCAAAAGAGTATTTATTTAGGCTTTTATTAAAAATATAAGTCATTTATGTGGGATTAAATCTAATGATATTGAAATAACCATATTTGAAACTTTTAAAGAAAACTGGGGGGTATTCGAGGAAAAATTGCGGATGAGCTTCATCTAGGTTATGAGGCAAATATTTAAGTGATTTATATAAAGAAAACCTTAAGACTAATCTTAATATCTACGTTCAACACGAATAGGATGAAAAAGAGATATTAACTAATTGGTGAGTGCTGCATACAGAAATAGGCTATATGCATAATATTTTATTTAACATAATATACATTATACGAAATGAATTGTATATTAGCTTTAAATAGAAATGTCCGCCTTAGATTTGCACTTATTGCTTATCTTGGCGGACATTCACATGTGAACATGAATCTTGAATAAATTGAGAAAGCTTAAATCAGATTTAAATTAAAACTGTTTTGTCACGCTTAACCCAGCACTCCAGTTACGACCTTCTGCAGGTTCATAGAAACGACCATTGCTTTCATTGACAATGACTGAACCTGAATAATCCTTATCAAACAGATTATCAACGCGTGCAAACGTTTTTATAGACAAATCTTTGACATTCCAGTTATAGCCTACATTAGCCCCAGCAACGGTATAACTTGGTGCATATTGTGAGTTAATGTCGTTAACATAAATTCGGTCTGAATAACGCACATCTATACCGGCACTTAAACCATTTTCAGGTTTCCAGCCTAGACTGACAAAAGCCTGACTTTTAGCAATCCCGGGAATATAGTTTCCTGCGGCAACTCTAGATACTGCAACTTTTCCTTCATCATCAAGAAGCTCTGGAATATCTGCATCAAAAGTTGCATCAATATAGCTATAGCTGGCTTGAGCTGTCAGATCTCGCCAGAGGTCTTTACTCCAAGATAGCTCTAATCCTTTTCTTAGAGTTTTATCTGCATTACGAAACGTTGAGCGCCCGCCATCACTTCCCGCAGAAACAATGTCATTTTTGGTTTGAGTCTGAAATGCTGCTAAGGTCATATCACCAAAGCGATTAGCAGATTTTAATCCTAGCTCATAAGTTTCGCTTTCAGCAGCTTTTAAACCAAAGGTTTCATTAGTGTCATTTGCTGGGTAAGCCATTTCAGTAAAGGTCGGTGTTTCAAAACCTTGTGCATAGCTTGTATAAGCCATTAACTTAGGGATAATTTTCCAGCTTAATGCAACTGAAGGCAGTAATTTCTCATAAGTCGTTTTACCTGAATTATCGCCATTCAACTCGGTAATATAATGATCTTCTGATTTAAAATGCACATTGCTATAACGTATCCCGGCATCCAGCGTCCAATCAGGTGCAAAGTTATAAGAAGCTTGTAAATAAGGATCTGCATTCCAAAGCGTATTGTCTTCATTACGACGGAGTTCACCTTTAACGCCTAAAGTATTACCGACAAAGTTTTGATAGCCTTTACGGTCTTCGGTCATGCCATCAATCGCCACCCCAGCAATCAATTTTAAGTTAGGTATAACCTCTTTACCCATCCAACGGATATCTGCACCATAAAAGTTACGATCAAAATCAATGACACCACCCGCATGCTTTTTACCCAGCTGGATTGTATTAGGGATACAAACATCTGTGTCCTTAACATAAGCACATTTAGGCGTTGATTGATATTGGGTTACAGAACGCTGACCAGCATAGACCATTGCATAAATTTCATTTAATTCATTGATGGGTTTATTCCATGTTAAGCCAGTTTGCACTTGCTCAATTTCTTTACGTGCATTATATAGCAACACATTCGCTGCGACCTGTTTAGAATTTTCTCGCCATTGATCTCGAGTTAAACCACCTGGATCATCTGCTGCAATTTTGACATAGTTATTGACCCAGTTAATTTTAGAACCATCCTCCAGATCCCAAGTCAGCTTGGCATTGTTTAGTACTTTATGTGCACCACTATGATCACGGAAACCATCCGTATCAAAATAAGATGAACTGATGATATAGCTTGGTTCAGAAGCATTTTCTGAACCACCTTGTAGTACCAGATTAGTTTGGCCTTTATTCTGACTGCCACCCGAATATCCCAAAGTGACTGAATCAGGTCCCTGCCCTTCACGGCTTTGTGTCAGGATGGTTCCGCCAGAAGAATTACCATATAGCGAAGAAAATGGCCCACTCAACACTTCAATATGATCCAGACTATTCAGGTCAATATTCGAGGTTTGCCCCTGCCCATCCGGCATAGTCGCAGGAATACCGTCTACATATAAACGTACTCCTCGCACACCGAAAGTCGAACGTGCACCGAAGCCCCGCATTGAGATCTGTAAATCCTGAGCATAATTTTCGCGGTTATTCAGTTGTAAACCTGGTACACCTTTTAAGGTTTCAGACAGATTCACATTCAGGCTATTCTGTTGTTCCTGATTCAGATAATAGGTAGATGCCGGTGTTTCCAGAATGGCACGATCTGTACGGGTTGCTTCAACCACAATGGGAGCCAGTCGCTGTACCTCTGTAACCGGTTCTTCCGCATAAATTCCTTGACTGATACAAGCAATCAGACAGGATAAAGTCGATTTCATCGGCAACCGCGTGGTATGAAGGTGCATAGCTAATATTCCTGATATCTGGCATTCACTCATGCCATGGGAGTTCAAACGTTTTAAAAGTGTCTTATTAATTTTAAAGACTCAGCATCTGCATAAGATCAAACTGAATACTTGCAGGAAAGCTGAGCTAAAGGTTCATGATTTTCTAATCAAGCTTTATTGTCATAACAGCCTGTATTTTGCATAAAAAAGCCTGACGAATCAGGCTTTTTTACTTAACTATAAAACTTCATTATTTATTGTCAGGTAGTGCATAGGCAACCAAAGAGTCACCCATTTTGGTACCGAAGGAACCGTGACCACCCGCCATAATCACAACATACTGCTTACCATTGGCTTCATAAGTCATTGGCGTCGCTTGACCACCTGCAGGTAGACGACCTTTCCACAGCTCATCACCATTAGTCACATTGATCGCACGGATGTAATTGTCTTGAGTTGCACCGACAAACATCACATTACCTGCAGTCGAGATTGGACCACCTAACATTGGTACACCCATTTTAAATGGAGGCAATGGAATGCCCGGCATACTGTCACGAATCGTACCGATACGACGTTTCCAAGCGATTTCATGATTGGTCAGATCAACACCAGCCACATAACCCCATGCAGGTTGCTTACATGGTAAGCCGAATGGAGAGAGGAAGGCACTGATTTCAACACCATAAGGCACGCCATACATTGGCTGTACCCCCGCTTCAGTACCTGCACCTTTGGCAGTCTGCTTACGGTTCGGATCTTGCGGAATCAGACGAGATACAAATGGCAAACCAATTGGGTTGGTCAATGCAATTTGACGGTCTGGATTCACAGACATACCGCCCCATTCGAATACCCCCAAGTTACCCGGGAAGACCAGCGTCCCGTTTTCAGAGGGTGGTGTATAAATACCGTCATAGTTCAGTTTTTTGAACGATACACGACACATTAACTGATCAAACATAGTGGCACCCCACATGTCCTTATCCGTCAATTTATCTTGAGGAGCCAGATTAAAGTCAGAGAACGGTTGAGTTTTTGAATACCACTCGCCTTTGGTTTGCGGACCGCGTTTTACTGACTGAGGTACTGGTTTTTCAGTAATCGGAACGATCGCTTCACCTGTACGACGGTCTAATACAAAGGCATTACCGGTTTTGGTCAGCACATAGATCGCTGGAACCATTTTCCCGTTTTTGTCTTTGATATCAGTCAATGTCGGTTGAGCGGGTACATCCATATCCCACAAGTCGTGGTGAGTAGTCTGGAAGTTCCAGATCAATTTACCGGTAGATGCATTAATCGCCAGCATAGAGTTCGCATAACGCTCGTCTAGCTCAGTACGGTGACCACCGTAGATATCCGGTGTACCTACACCTGTTGGTACATAGACGATATCCAGCTGTGCATCATAAGCCAATGGCGCCCATGCGTTTGGAGAGTTATTTACGAATTTTTGACCAGGAGCTGGAATCGCGTTTGGATCTTCCGCACCTGTATCAAATACCCAGAGCAATTCACCAGTATTTACATCATAACCACGAATAACACCTGAAGGTTCTTCAGTTGAATAGTTATCTGTGGTTGAACCGGCGATGATAATGGTTGTACCTGTCACCACAGGAGGTGAAGTCGGGTTATAACCGCCTGGATATGGGAATGGCATGTCTTTTTGCAGATCGACTTCGCCGTTATTACCAAAGTCGGAACATACCTTACCAGTAGTTGCATTGACCGCCACCAAACGTCCGTCATTCACTGGTAAGATTACTTTCTGAGGACATTCGGCAGACGTTGTAGAACGAGCAGCTAGACTGCTTTCAAAACCGGTAGTGTTATTGGCATCGTAATAAGACACTCCACGGCAAGTTAAATGCTGGAAGGTATTGTCCGCTTTCAGCTTAGGATCAAAACGCCATTTTTCCTTACCCGTCGCAGGATCAAGTGCAATCAGGTACTGGTGAGTGGTACACATAAACAGGTTATTACCCACTTTAATCGGGGTTACCTGATTCGTAGTTTCACCAGAATCTTTATCCGTTTTTACATCACCGGTATGAAATTCCCAAGCTAACTCCAGATCTTTTACGTTATCAGCAGTAATCTGTTTCAATGGAGAATAACGTAGGCCGGATTGAGTACGACCATAGGCTGGCCAGTCTTCGTCAGCAATACCTGGAATAGACTGATGCACTGCAGGCTGCTGTGATTTTAATTCGCCACGGATTTCTTGCGGATCATTAAATACAGAATAAATCATGACAGCAATTGTAATTGCCAGCGAGCCAGTCAGCGCTATTTTTGCAGCTTTGCTATCACCAAAACCGCGAGTCACTGCAGGAATCAGCAGAGCCAGACCGAATAGACCTAAAATATCTAGACGTGGTGCCAGTGCAAAGAAGTCTGAACCCACTTCCCAAAGCCCCCATACCACTGTACCAAGGACCAATACTGCATAAACAATAAGAGCTGTGCTTTTACGTTTTTGTAATAACACTGCTGTCGCCAGGAAGAACAGACCGGCAATGATATAGTACCAAGACCCACCAAGTGTTGCCAGATATATTCCTCCAAATAGCAGAACCAAACCGAAAATGGCAGCAATAGCTGCCAGAATCGTTTTCAGTACTGAACCTGAAGACGAAGTATTCATATTGAACACCTTTTTTTTGATTTCTTGAACGTCTAAGCACTTAAGCGGCATAGACACCATATTGTTAAGTTCTTAGTTATAAATACATGAATACTTGGAGTATCAGTTCATCAATGCCCCAAAGTAATGGAAGAATCAATTGTGTATTTGCAACTAAAAACTCCGATTAGAACGACGTATTAAACTTGATTCCACCCACCCAGACATTTTCACCGTCTTTATATGCACCGACATGATGGACATATTGCAGGTTTGGACGGATGGTCAGCCAGTTAGTTGCATGAATGCCGTAATAGATTTCTGTATCGACTTCTTCACTACGGTTACCCAATACATCATTGTTCATATTGATCCGGGCAACACCCAAAGCGATTTCATCCTGTGGACGGGCATCCATCGCACCTTTGTAGACAAGACCGATATTTTGCATATCACTAACTTGGTTGGTTTTAGAGTCATGAACAGTGACGTTCACGAAACCGCTTAAACCACGTGATGTATCCCCTTGATGTGAAGTCAGCTGTTGCTTAGCTACAATCCACCCCCCGTGATGATGACCATTTTGAGTTTGTTCATCTTGTGAAGTCACGCCATCAAATATTTTGGCATCAGCGGTACTGTAGTAATAACCGGCACGATATTCACCTGGCAGTTTTTGCTCACCTAGTTTCGGTGTCCACACCACTTCTGCAGGAATAATCGCGCCTTTAGATCCGTCTGTGCTCAGGTTAAAGCCTTTGCCACGATTGTCAGCATTTTCAGGGTTGTATTCATAAACCCCTACCTGAGTATAAACTTCCGGGGTAACGTTATATTTAACCCGCGCAGCCCATTGAGAAACTGGCCAGTTATACCATTGATCCCCTACCCAGTTACCCACTTGTGAACCGCACAATGCCAGATTCTGGAAGTCACAATCAAAACTGTTAAAGTCTTCACCTTCACCAAAACGTCCGACTTTTACATCCAGTTTTTGATCCAAGAATTGTTTCTTGATCCAGAAATCTGTTAGACGCCAAGTTTGACCGCGACCCCATACTTCCTGAACTGAACTTAAATGTCTTGTAAGCGCATCAGAAGTATTCGAAAGGTTGCGACCATCACGATGAGTTACTGTAATTTGTGCTTCAGTGTCTTGCCAGCCAGCAATTTTTTCCAGATCCAGATGAGTACCCAGGTTTAACTGACCTGTATATTCTGTGCCATGGCTATTTGAGCGTTTCGCGTCAAGCAAAGTTGCCATTTCACCTGTATATCCAAAGCTAAAATCATAGCCCTGCTCTTGAAGCTGGATACGTTGACCATTCCAGTCACCCAACATCCACGGACTTTCTGCACTAAATGCATCAGCGGCCTGAGTAGTTGTATTTGCCAATAGCAATCCAACTAAGGATGTATAGACAGCCTTAGATAAGGGAGAAATAGACATTAAATGCTTCACCTTAATCACGTTTTTACTAAATATAGTACACTCATTTAATTTTTTAGTTTCAAATAATGAAGGAAAAGTATTAATAATGTTATGAAGTTTAGCTAATCTAATCCTTTTGTTAATTTTAATTTAAGAAAATTTTAAATTTTAAATTCAATAATTTAAGAGGAATTAAATATAATATTAATAAAAACAATGCTACCTATAAATATTTTTTCTACATCAGTTCTTTTGTACAAAAATTTACCAATTCAAATTGCGTAATAAAAAACATTTGGTCTTTTTGTGCGTTTTTTATACTGAAACTTGATGGTCATCGCCTTTCTATTCTTGAATTTGTTACCGAGGAAAATTGAAAAAATCTGGTTCTATAAAGGTATCTAAAACCATTAAATAAGATAAAAAGTGATATCTGTTAAATAAAGTTTAAATATATGTAAAAATTAAAATTATTGACTCTTTATAGTTGATTATAGATGTATATTTTCTTAATCCTTTCTATCAATATTCTCGTTAACCACTTTATATTGGCTTCATCTTTTGATCAGCTAATTGTAAGTAAAATGAGTCATTATAAATAACTCCATTGAATCGCTACAAAATATGTAATGATTCGAGCTTAAAACTAAATAAAAAATGATTTAATATAGAATATAAAATTTAAAAACAATAATTTGCATCGATAAAAGTATATATTTTATTTTTCAAATCTTACCAATTCTCCCTCCTCTTTTCCTACTTGCAATTAAAGCTATTCAGTCACATGATTAAGTGATCAAGGCTGCATATCAAGTGAGTAAAATCATGACGCCTGAACAATGCTTCCAAGCCATTTTGGCCCAATCCAAGCAGCATGATGAAGAAAAATCCTAGCGCTCAAAGCTGGAAAATAACCTGATCTTGCTCAGTCATGAACTGAAGGAAATAGCAGAACACATTGAGGAACAATTCATTGATCTCATCTTCGCTGAAATGGATCATTTTCTAGAATCTCAAGGCTGGAATTCAGAATTTATTAATACCAGAAATAAAAGATATACCCTGAATAAAAAAAATATTTATCTCAGTGCGCTTAAACCAGCGATTGGAAAATTTTTATTTGTGATTAAGCATGACCTGTTTGAAAGTACTGAACATCAGGTGGAAGCCTGCTTTAAAGATAGTACGACCTTGAGTCATTTTAAAACTGCCATGCAAGGTGGAAATCTTAAAAATGATATTCCGATCAAGGCGCTTGAAGAATGGTTAAAAGGCTTACAGTTAACATTGCAGAAATTAAAAGCTGAAAGTAACAACCTTCAGGCTGATGGTCTGACCTATGAAGTGATCAAGGTCGGTCAGATTCATCATAAAAGACTGTCTAACTTTATCGAAGCCTTTTTATCCATTCTGGAGCATAGATAAGCCTGTTTAAAGTTAGGGTTGGTTTTTAAAATTTATTTACAGGCGCTGTAATTCATTGACCGCACTTCCTTGTTCTGCGAGCCATTTCGCGCGTCGCTGGAACAAAGCTGGGGCAGCCTGATTGACCTGATCAATTAAGATTTGTAGATCAGCACGTACCAGTTTTCGGTTTTCTACTACTATCTGACCGTTCACCATGGTCATGTGCACATCTTGTCCTTGTACTGCATGCACCAGATTGGTATGTAAATTAAATAACGGGCCTTGATCAATCAAGGGTGTCATTCTTGGGGTCGCAATATCTACTGCAATCATATCGGCAAGTTTTCCAGCTTCTAGCGAACCAATCTGATCCTGCATACCTAAGGCTTTGGCACCTGTCCGAGTTGCTATCTGACAGACTGACCATGAGTCGAGTGCTGCGGCATCTAAACCGGAAAACTTCGCCAATAATGAAGCAGTTTTCATTTCTTCAAACATATCCAGATTATTATTTTCTTTCTCGCCGTCTGTACCCAGTCCTACTGCTATGCCGTGTTTAAGCATTTCCGTAATGGGTGCAGCCCCCGAGGCGAGTTTCATATTCGAGATCGGATTATGTGCGACACCAATATTATAGTGTTTTAAGATTTCGATCTCTGTTGAATCAGCCCAGACACAATGCGCTAACAGACATTGAGGCACATCCAGCATACCCATTTGCTCCAGCGTCTGGATCGGGCGCACGCCATAACGTCGAAGGTTTTCTTCGACATCAAACTTGCTTTCATTGCTATGCGTGTGAAAACCAGTCTGATATTCATGACATATTTTCTGGATACGTGCCAATGCATTTTCTTCAGCATAAAACAGATGTTCCAAGCCAACCCAGACCTGAATTCGCCCATTTTCGGCTTGATGCCATTTTTGAATTAAAGCTTCATTGCTATTGAGGGTTTCAAAATAGTTGTGATCTGGATGTTCAGCCACATATGGCACCAGCACTGCACGTATACCGAGTTGCTGTGCAGCCTCGGCACTACCTTCCATATAACGCCACATATCCACAATGGTAGTTGTGCCGGATAGCAGCGCTTCTGCATAACAGAGATAAGAGGCGATTTTGGCATCTTCCGGAGTCACTACCCGATGCATCGGGTCAATAAACTGCTGCAGCCAGTCCCAGACTGGTAAACCTTCGGCAGTACCGCGGAGCAGGCCTGAGTGGCAGTGGGTATTAATCAAACCCGGCATCAATAAACTTTTGGGATACTGGGTAACTGCAGCTTCAGGATATTGCTGAGTTACTTCCTGTAATGTTCCTACCTGTTTAATGAGAACACCATCAATCAGGATGGCACCACCTTTAATACAGTCCAGGTTTGAGTTCATGGTCAGGACATAATCTGCGCTTATAATTTTCATAAAGTAATTCCTGAAATTCGTCCGATTAAGGGCTAAAGGTTTTGCCAAGTGACGCTGGTAAATTGAGTTTCAATAACTTCTTGTCATGTGAAATGAGGACTAAGACAATAATGGTTGCGATGTATGGCAATGCCGATAACAGTTCATTCGGTACTTCTAGACCCAGCGCTTGAGCATGAAACTGCAAAATCGTTACACCACCAAATAGATATGCACCCAACATCAAACGTGTTGGTTTCCATGCAGCAAAAACGACTAAAGCAATTGCAATCCAGCCGCGCCCTGCAACCATATTTTCAATCCACATCGGCGTATAAACCGTAGATAAAAATGCACCGCCAATACCTGCCATTGCACCGCCAAACATGACTGCACCATAGCGAATCGCCAGCACGTTATAGCCCATGGCATGTGCACTTTCTGGAGATTCCCCTACTGCTTTCAGTAACAGGCCTAAACGGGTTTTACTCAGTACCCACCACACCAACACAAAAGCAAGAATGGACAGATACACTACATAGTTTTGCTGGAACAGGACTGGTCCTATGAATGGAATATCTACGAGTCCCGGAATTTTTAGATTTTCCAGACCCGGTAAGGCGGTACTGACATAATTCTGTCCAAGAAAGGCTGAAATCCCGATCCCAAAAATAGTGAGTGCCAGACCACAGGCGGATTGGTTAGTACTTAAGGACAAAGTAAAAAATGCAAAAATTAGTGCCATCAATGTGCCTGCCAATCCGCCCATAAATAAGGCACTGGCGACACTGGCTTCATACTGGCTAGCGAAAGCAAATCCAGCAATGGCACCGACCAGCATCATGCCTTCTACCCCAAGATTGATGACACCGGTACGCTCTGCTACCAGCTCACCCAGCCCGGCAAAGATCAATGGCGTTGCCGCAGCGACAGTTCCGGCAACAATTGCGGTTAATTCAATACTCATGTTGTTATCCTTTTTCTGTCTGGATCAGGCTACTTGCGTAGTGGTTATGGTTTTTTTGATTTTCTTTTTGGCAAAACGGTAGCGGTTTTCAATCAGGGCATCTGAAGCGAGCAGGAAAAATAAAAGCAGGCCCTGGAAAATTCCGGTAATCGCGACTGGGAGTTGCAACTGCATTTGTGCCAGTTCGCCACCTAAATAGATCAGCGCCATCAGGAAACCTGAAAGTACGATTCCAATTGGATTTAGTCGGCCGAGATAAGCCACAATAATGGCCGCATAACCGTATCCTGGCGAAATGTTCGGATTGAGCTGGCCGATTGGCCCTGCTACTTCACAGATTCCGGCGATCCCCGCCATCAGACCTGAAATTCCTAAACTTAACCAGATGGCTTTTTTAGCTGAAAATCCTGCATATTGGGCTGCTAAAGGCGCCTGACCACTGACTTCCAGTTTATAGGCCATCAAGCTCTTACGGATAAAAATCCAGAACAGCACCACTGCGATGATTGTGATAAAAATTGAGGCGTTAATCCGTGTGCCTTCCATAATCAGCGGCAAGGTCGCGCTTTCCGAGAACATTACGGATTGTGGAAAATTCATACCATCCGGATCACGCCATGGGCCATTGACCAGATACATGAGCAGGAAAAACGCGACATAGTTCATCATCAAGGTCGTCAAAGTTTCCTGTGCATTAAAATAGGTTTTTAGCAGTGCTGGAATCAGACCCCAAATTGCACCGCCAATCGCGCCCATAATCACCATCAACGGTAAAATCCACCAGCCGATCTGCTCATGAAACAGGATGGCGATACCACCGCCAAAGATGGCCCCCATAGCCAACTGCCCTTCGGCACCAATATTAAACAGACGGGCACGAAACCCAACAGCTAGACCTAAGGCAATTAAAATCAGCGGACTGGCTTTAATTATCAGCTCACTCAGGTTATAGATTGAGCTTAGCGGCTCGATAAAAAAGATATATAAAGCCTGAGCAGGGTTCACTCCAAGCATTAAAAACAATAGGCTACCCACCACTAGCATGGCGAGTAATGCAAGCACGGGGGAAAGCCATTTCATTAATTGAGAAGGATGTTCTCTAGGTTCTAATAAATGCATATTTACACCTCTTCTCTACGCGTGTGCTTCATGGACAGGCTCGGACTCAGCTAATATTGCTGGATCTGCCTGAATACCTGACATGAGCAGGCCAATCTGTTCTGCATTGGTATTTTTAGCTGGAACGGGTGCAGACAGCTTTCCACAAGCCAGAACACAAATCTGGTCGCTAATTTCAAACAGTTCTTCCAGCTCTTCCGAAATTACTAAAATCGCAACGCCTTGGCGGGAAAGATCAATCATGGTTTGACGGATAAACATCGATGCGCCGACATCAACGCCCCAGGTTGGCTGGGAAATAATCAGCACTTTAGGCTGTTGCAGGATTTCACGTCCTACAATAAATTTCTGCAAATTCCCGCCCGAAAGGCTGCGCGCTTCAGCTTGTGGTCCTGCTGCTTTTACCCCGAATTTTTCGATACATTGCTGGGCAAAAGCGACAGTTTTATCAAACTGGATAAAGCCCCATTTGTTTAAACCCTGACGGAAAGCAGTCAGTAAGGTGTTTTGTGCCAATGTCATATTCGGCACAGCACCCCGACCTAAACGCTCTTCCGGAACAAAGCCCAAGCCTAGATCACGTCGCTGGCCTGCACTGAGTTCAGAAATGTCATGATCTAATAGAAAGACTTGGCCTTTTTTCGCCGTTTGCTCACCGGAAAGCAGAGCCAGTAATTCAGATTGACCATTACCCGAAATACCGGCAATGCCCAGAATTTCACCCGAATTCAGGTTGAGTTGAATATTGGATAAGGACACGCCAAAAGGATCATCAGTTTCATAATTCAGATTTTTTACCTGGAACAGCGTGCGATGTTCGCCTGTATATTTAGCATGCGCATAAGTCGGCAATTCCCGGCCAATCATTAATTTGGCCAGTTCACTGGTACTATTTTCAGAAGGCAGTACATAGCCGGTGACTTTGCCATTACGCAGAATTGTAGCTTCATCACAGAGTTCTTTGATTTCATGCAATTTATGGCTGATATAAAGAATTGAGACACCTTGCGAAGCCACCAGTCGCAAAGTTTTAAATAACTGACGTACCGCTTGTGGGGTTAAGACTGAAGTCGGTTCATCTAAAATGAGTAGGGACGGATTTTGGAGTAGACAGCGGATAATTTCGACCCGTTGTCGTTCACCAACCGATAAAGAAAAAACTTCACGCCGTGGATCTACCGGCAAGCCATATTGTTCTGATACTTCGGTAATTTTAGCCGATAAGCTTTTTAGATCTATTTTTTCATCCAGACCTAATAAAATATTTTCAGCCACGGTCATGGTTTCAAATAAGGAGAAATGCTGGTACACCATGCCGATGCCCAGTTTTCTGGCCATCGACGGACTTTCTATCTGTACTTCTTTGCCATTCCAGACGATATGACCGCTATCTGCTTTAGTGGCGCCGTAGATGATTTTCATCAAGGTGCTTTTACCAGCACCGTTTTCACCCAGGATGGCATGAATTTGCCCAGGTTGGACTTTTAAATGAATACTGTCATTTGCTTTCAATGAGTTATAGCTTTTGCTGATATTAATCAGCTCCAGTCGTGGAATTTGCTGCTCATTGAGCGATGACGTTTCGATGTCATTTGACATGTGAGGCAGATCGCTCATAACTCAGTCTCCACTCATTTTGGCCCAGTCCATAAAGTGATTCATGGACTGGGGGGATGATTTTTCAGGATTTACTTTCTTTTATTTTTAAGTCATACACATAGTGAAAGAATTATTTAGGTAATGAACCTTCAACCCCTTTCACATAGAAGTTCATTTTTGCAAGCGCTTCATCTGTCATTTTGCTGCCTTTGGTAATCACCAAAGTTCCATCCTGTTTATAGATTGGACCCTGGAATGGATGTAATGTGCCTTTATGAATCGCACTTTGTGCATTTAAAGCGGACTGTTTCACCTTGGCAGGAACAGCAGGCCCGAAGTTTTCAATTTTCACTGCATCCTGTTTTACGCCATACCAGAGAGCGGCAGGTTTCCAGGTTTTATTAACCACTTGCTGCATGGCTGGGGTATAAATTTTTTCCCAGTGCAATACTGAAGCAGCCAGATGTGCTTTAGGACCAAATTTGCTCATGTCTGAATCCCAACCAAAGGCATAAACGCCTTTTTGTTGAGCCGCTTGCACCACTGCTGGCGAATCCGTGTTTTGCATCAGCACATCAGCTTTTTGAGAAATCAGTGCCAAAGCCGCATCACGTTCTTTACCCGGGTTAAACCATGAGTTCACCCAGATGACTTTGGTTTTGACTTTAGGATTGACGCTTTGTGCACCCAAGGTATAGGCATTAATATTACGAACCACTTCCGGGATCGGGAATGAGGCTACGACACCTAAGGTATTGGTTTTGGTGGTTTGCCCCGCCACTACACCCAGCATGTAAGCACCTTCATAGGTACGCACATCATAGATGCCAAGGTTTTTCCCTTGCTTATAACCAGTCGCGTGCATGAATACAGTATTGGGGAACTGCTTCGCGACTTTTTCCATCTGGTTCATATAACCAAAAGAGGTCGCAAAAATGACTTTATTACCCTGCTGTGCCAGATTACGAATCACACGTTCAGCATCGGCCGTTTCAGTCACATTTTCGATATAAGTCGTTTTAAATTTTCCGCCCAAAGCTTTTTCAGCTTTAATACGCCCCTGATCATGAGAATATGTCCAGCCATGGTCACTGGTTGGTCCAATATAGACAAATGCAGCTTTATCGACTGCAAAGCTCTGGCTACTGATCCCCAAACCAATAATTGCAGCCGCAATTACAGGCAGTGAAAATTTTTTCATTATCTTTTTATGTTTGGACATATTCAGCATAAATTGCCTCCGTGAATGCCATTTGAGTTTTATAAATAGCGGCTTTAAAATATCTGAATCGACATCAAAAATTTTACTGATTGCTATATTTCTATTAATTAGCAACTTCTATTCCAATTCAGTTCAAAAAATAGAACAGGTGGATTGCAAGACAGTTATAATTTTTAGAATGATCTGTTCTTTTATTTATTTCTATAAATTACAATTATTTACTACCAAATATTTGATATAAAAAAGTTTAACAGTTAAGAAAATAAGCCGAGAAATATAAACTCCAATCTAAGTCAATAAACAAAGCTGCTAGAAAACCAGGCTCAGCTCAAGATTGAGAAATTAATAAGGTTGAATATTTAAAATTTCTTGTGATTTTATTCTGATCTGCGCTAGATAAGTGCGTCAGATCTAAATCGTGTGCGCCAATAAATGGCTTATAGTTGGCAATGTACTGAATGGATAGAAATAGATTTTTAAAAATAGACAAACAAATTTAGCAAAGTAATTTGAAAAAATACAGAAACTGGATTGCAGCGTTTTAAATTGAGCTTACAATCCAAAAAATCTATATTTATGGTCTTATAAATAAAATGAAGCAGGATTATAAAAAGAATAATTTCAAATCTTCACCGAGATGACCAGAAGTCTTTTTGCAATTGAACCGTTTCCTGTTCAAGTTCCGTGATTGGTCCAATCAGCTCAATATTCTTCTGACCATGTGTAAAGACATAAGCAGCAGAAACACTCATGGTCGGATTCTCATTGTAGTTTCCAGTACATTGCAATAATTTTTCTTCGGTCATGGCATAGACCACCCGTCCGATATTGGCCCAGTAAATGGTTCCAGAACACATGCTGCAAGGTTCAACTGCTGTATATAAGGTGCATTCAGCTAAATAGTCTGGTGTAAAATTGCTGGCTGCGATCCAGGCTAAGGTGCTTTCTGCATGGTTGACCGTGTCGATATTACATTGGGTCAATAAAACCGTTTCATGATCAGGTTCAACTAGGACTGCACCAAAAGGATGATGGCCTAAAGACATTGCTCGTTTGGCAACTTCATTGGATAATTTTAAAAAAGATAGCTTTGCTCATGACTAGGCTGTGGCATAAATCACTCTAACAATTGAGAGTTCAAAGGTCATATATGCTTTATAAAATAGGACTTTGAACAGATGACATGGAATAAAAAAAGCACCCCAACAGACCAGGGTGCATAAAGGAGGAAATTTAATTTAAACAATATAACGTTTGCTTAGCCCCCATTCCGCCAAAATGCGGCGATAGGTCGTTGAAGAACGGTCAGCTTCAAAATGCGCTTCCATCGTAATATCCAAAGGTAACTCCTCCGGTTTTTGGCTTTCGACCATGTCCTGATCTTCAGAAAAAATCTGTGCGTTAAAATCGTAAACCGCTTGCAGATCACCAGTCGTATCAAAGTTACGGGTCAACGGCACAAATAAGCGGGTTTTATTGTGAGATACCGGACAGCAGGCATTTAAAATTTTTAGGATGCCATTTTCTGGAAAATGCACCGTTAAAATCGCTGAAAATGGTGGATAAACATCAAACACACGTTTCCACAGGAATCCTTCTGGTGCCAGATGCTGCAGGCCATGCGGATAATTGCTGACATCACTGACATATTCCGTATGCAAGCCATAAGGGGTGCGCACAGTTGAATACTTTTGCACGATCGGGTTATCACGTGAAGCAAAAGATTCATGATGCACCCAGGCAAAATGCGCTACATCGATAAAGCCCTCCAACTGCCGGCCACTTGAACCGCTGATATCAACAAATGGCGGTAAAATGGATTGATGCTCTGCGCTGTCCCAAGTATCCAGATCAGGGAAATTAGCTTCTGATTCATCTCGGCTAAATAGGCTGGTCCAGACCAGACCATATTTCAAGACCACTGGAAACTTGGTTAAAGTAAAACGATCCGAAATGTTAGTCAGTTCTGGTTGAGCCGGTATTTTGGTGCATTTTCCTTGTGTGTTGTAATGCAAGCCGTGATAAGGACAAATGATTTCTTCACCCTTTACCCAGCCTTTGGTTAATGGCACACCACGATGCGGACAAATATCACGAACCAGATGAATGCTGCCACTCTCAGTTTGATATATCGCCATTTTCACATCCAGAAGTTGTACCTGCTGTGGCGTAGTACTCACATCCTGAATACGGGCAACTGGATACCAATGCTGAGCCAGGATATTCCAGTCTGATGGGTCAAAGCCGCTACAGTGCGGTTGACTGAATAAATTAAGCACCGGGATCGCATTCATAGTTCACTCACAAATATTTATCGCATTACAACGGCTTAAATTTTTCTCTCATTAAGCTGCCTTGTTGTTCTTTGATAAAATTAGCCAAATGCCTGTTCTGCTGTCTATTAGAATGTTTCGTAGCCCATGTTCCAAAAAATAGAACACAAAACTTCTACCGTTCCATTTCTTTGAAAATTGGCACAGAAATCGCTTATCCACTTGATAGAACCAGAATCACTTAATTTCTAGCTGAAAATTATGTGATTAAAACGATGTGCAGGTGGATTGACGTGATTTTATGAATATTACTTTTTCAAGATTTTCAGAATATTTTATTGCCGTAGCCAAAACAGGCAGCCTCAGAAAAGCAGCTGATCAGCTTTATATTTCCGTCTCCGCGATTCATCGTCAGATCACTCTGGCAGAAGAAGAATTTGGTATCGTGCTTTTTGAACGGTTACCGAGTGGCCTGAAGCTAACTTTAGCGGGTGAATTACTGTATGCGGATCTACTCAAATGGCAAAAAGAATTCCAGCAGACCTGTGTACGTTTTGATGAAATTCAGGGTTTATCACGCGGCAGCATTGAACTAGGGCTCATTGCGGCACTCAGTGACGGTTTCGTTTTAGATTCCCTGCAATATATGTATGAAAACTATCCCTGGATCAATTTCAATATCCAGATTCAGGAAAGTGATACCGTCTCTAAAATGATTATGGATGCTGAAGTTGATTTTGGCATTCTGCTCAATCCTAAAAGTCATAATCAGCTCGAAGTCATGTCTTTTGTGGAAATCCCGGTTGGATTTGTGATGGCCAAATCTCATCCTTTAGCTCAGGCAGAAAAAATCTATTTTTCCGACACTTTATACTTTAAGCATCTCATTCCCTGTGCCCCTTTAATCATTCATGACTATGTCTATAGCCTGTATAAACATCACCAATTTATGCCACAGCAAAAGCTGGAGTGTAATGACATTCGCATGATTACCTCTCTGGCAGAGCGCAACTTAGGGATTGGGGTACTGTCCTACATCGATGCCTTGCCTTATTTAGAGCGTGATGAACTGGTGTTTAAACCGATCATTGAAAAAGGGATGCATCCGTTGACCCTTGCCCTTTGTGTGGCACCGAAACGGCAAATTTCCCGTATCTCACAAATCATGATGAACCATCTGATCGACCAGATGGAAGATTTGAAAATCAAATTACAACAGCTTAATGCCTCATGTGCTGCCTGATTCATATGCAGGACAAATAAAACTTATTGGAAAAAAGATATGACAACCTTATGGATTAAAAATCCTCTCGCTGTATTTACCGAGAATGATCTGGATACCCGTGGTGGCTTGGTCATTTGTGATGGCAAAATTATTGAACTGGTGGCTCTAGGACGAACCCCAGCATCGCCTTATGACCAATTCTTTGATGCCCAGAATTTAGTGATTACACCGGGACTAATTAATAGCCATCATCATTTTTATCAGACCTTAACCCGTGCCTGGGCTCCTGTGGTAAATGCTCCGCTATTTCCGTGGCTAAAAACCTTATATCCAGTCTGGGCCAAATTGAATACTGAACAGCATTATCTAGCCACACAAATTGCATTGTCTGAATTACTGCTTTCCGGTTGTACCTTTGCTGCGGATCACCATTATCTATTTCCACAGCAGCTGTCCGATGCCATTGATGTTCAGGTTGAAGCATCAAAACAATTAGGGATTCGTGTGATGCTGACCCGTGGTTCCATGAGTCTGGGTGAAGATTCTGGTGGCCTGCCACCACAACATACCGTACAGGATATGGATACGATCCTTTTGGATTCAGAACGACTGGTGCAGAAATACCATCAGCGTAGTGCTGATGCCATGGTCAATATTGCGCTTGCACCATGTTCACCATTTTCAGTCACACAAGAAATTATGCAAGAAAGTGCTGCACTGGCAGAAAAACTGGATGTACGTCTGCATACCCATCTGGCTGAAACACTGGATGAAGAACAATTTTGCCTGTCCAAATTTGGCATGCGTACCGTCGATTATCTGGAAAGTGTAGGCTGGCTTAATTCCAGAACCTGGCTGGCGCATGGCATTCATTTTAATGCTGATGAGATCCAACGCTTAGGACAGGCTCAGGTCGGTATCTGTCATTGTCCACATTCCAATATGCGTCTGGCTTCAGGGATTTGCCCAACCATAGATTTACTGGAAGCAGGTGCAGTCATTGGTCTGGGTGTGGATGGCTCTGCTTCAGGTGATGCATCTAACCTGATTCTGGAAGCCCGCCAAGCGATGTATTTACAGCGCTTAAAATATGGTGCAGAAGTGATTACACCTGAACGTGCTTTAACCTGGGCTACACAAGGCTCGGCACAGTTATTGGGACGTGAAAAGCACCTAGGACAAATCGCACCAGATTTTCAGGCAGATTTAGCGTTTTATAACCTAGATGATGTCCGTTTTTCAGGGATTCATGACCCGATTGCCGGCCTATTAATGTGCGGTGCAGACCGTGCTGAACATGTCATGGTCAATGGACAATGGGTCGTAAAAGACCGGGAAATTCTAAATCTGGATCTTGAAGCGGTTCAGGCTGCACATCGTCAGGCAGCGAAAGCTTTACTTGCTGCCTAAAAAATCTATTAGCGAATCCCTAATATTTAAATATAAAAAAGCCCTTCAATATGAAGGGCTTTTTGCCAAGAGGTTAAACGTAGAATTAATCTAAAGGATTGCCAATAATATTGCTGATAATCCCTTTCATGATATGCGGTCCCTGCTCTTTACGCAGTTCTTCATACCATTCTTTGGTCACGGCTTCATCTTTCATATGTGTGACATCACAACGTTTACGTGCACGCAAGACCAGCTCATTGGCACGTTCATTACGTTTGTTCTGATAGCGTTTCAAGGCATCTTCCAGACCCAGCGTATTAATCTGTAAAGACCGAGCCAGATAGATCGCATCCTCCATGGCCTGACAACCACCCTGACCAATATCCGGTGTGGTGCTATGTGCGGCATCACCAACAATTACGACACGACCTTTATAGAACTGGGCAAACGGTTCAATATCATGAATTTCAACCCGATTGGTTTTCTGTTCATCCAGCGCATCAATCAGATGCTGAACCGGCGCACACCAACCTTCAAAATACTGTTTCAACAAGGTTTTATATTCCGCCCGATTATTCTCTAAACCAACTTGCAACGGCACATCAAAGAAGAAATAGAATTTTCCATCTGCCACAGGCATCAGCGAAACACGCTTACCTTGTCCGACAAATGTGGTCCATTGATCTGCCGGAGTAAGCTTTTCTGAAATTTCTACCAGACCATTCCAGTTAACATAACCGGCATAGCGACGAGCAACCTGTTCACCCAGTACATAGGTACGGGTAATGGAATGGGTTCCATCTGCACCAATCAGTAGGTCTGTTTTGATTTCTGTACCATCAGCAAATTTAACCAGAACACCATCTTCCTGTTCTTGCAGCTCAACCATCTTCTTGCCAAGCTGAATATCTTCACGACCAAACTCGTCCATCAACATGTTTTGTAAATCTGCACGTGCCACTGGATATGGACGTTGTCCCACTTCTTCAATTAACGGCAATAAACTAAACTGGGTCATGGTGTCGCCCGTCAAGCCATCAATATAGGCCAGCTGATCCATTTGGCCACCAAGCTTGGCGACCTGTTCAGTTAAGCCCAGATAATTCAAACATTTTACCCCATTTGACCAAAGTGAGATTGCCGCGCCCACCGGTAAAATTTTTTCTGCCTGTTCATAGATGGTGACTTTATGCCCAAACTTTTTTAGTGCAATTCCTGTGGTCAATCCCCCCATCCCTGCACCAATAATTGTAATCTCCATCTATTTACTCCTCTCAAAATTGTATTTCTTCCTCCCTGTGTAGCTAAAAGCGTGCCATTTCGAAAATAATGCACTGATTTTTCTCAAAAGTTGGCACAGGCCGTGCATTCATCTATTCATTAAAAACCTGTTTTTATAAGGTCTTTCAGCAGAATTACAGACTTTTATAAAAAATTAGATTCACGTTAAACATAATTTGAATGGAACATAGTTATGGCAACATTATTTGCACCCATTTTCGAGATCCCTGCGCATATCCAGCAGCTTACCAACCTGGCTGATAGCCGGATTGGTGCAGAAATTCTTGAATGTTCAGATGATTTTTTTGCTGAAGCAAAACGAATGTTGCAATTTGATGCACCAATTTTTGTTGAAGATAAATTTGATGATCATGGCAAATGGATGGATGGCTGGGAAACTCGCCGCAAGCGCCATGCCGGCTATGACTGGGCCATTGTCAAACTAGGTGTGACTGGAACCATTAAAGCTTTGGATATCGACACCACGTTCTTTACCGGTAACTACCCGGCTTCTGCTGCAGTTGAAGCCTGCTATGCACCAAATGGTGACTTAAGCACTGCAACCTGGCACTCAATTTTACCAAACAGTATATTAGGTCCGAGTCAGCATCATATTTTTAATATTACTTCAGACGAAGTCTTTACGCATGTGCGTCTAAATATTTTCCCTGACGGTGGTGTAGCGCGCTTTAAAGTCTATGGTGAAGTAAAAATTCAGGTTCAGGACAGCAATCAGGTGGTTGATCTGGTCGCTCTGGAAAATGGCGGCCGTGTCATTGCCTATAGTGATGCGCACTTTGGCCATCCACGTAATCTGATTAATCCGGGGCGTGGCATCAATATGGGTGATGGCTGGGAAACCAAGCGCCGTCGTACACCCGGCTTTGACTGGTGTATCTTGGCTCTGGGTCAACGTGGTCAGATTGAAAAAATTGAGATTGATACTGCGCATTTTAAAGGCAACTTCCCTGCACAAGTTTCTATTCAAGCGATTTATATTGAAGATGCGACTGATCAGCAGTTAATTCCGCAAAGTATGTTCTGGCCATTCCTGCTTGAAGCACAAGATATGCAGATGGATCATATTCATAGCTTTGTTGAAGAAATCTTAAAACAGGAAAAGATTTCCCATATTCGAGTGAACATGATTCCGGATGGTGGCATTAGCCGGATTCGACTGTGGGGAAAAGTTGCCTGAGTAATTATATCTATGAGCATACAAAGCATAAAAATACAGCCCTTAACTGCTGAAAGTTTCTTGCCTTATGGCGAGGTCATTGCCTGTGAAGGCAATGATTTCTTCCATATTAATGATCAGCAGACTGAGCGTTATCATGCTCTGGCGGTTGCTGAAACAGATGCTAAAGTTGGTCTAAGTATTTTTAGAAATATTCAGACTACAGCAATTCCCTTTGCAATCGAAATGCTGGAGCGTCATCCTGTCGGTTCACAAGCGTTCATCCCAATGCATGGCCAGAAATTTTTAATTGTGGTTGCGCCTAATCTGGATCATGAAAAACCTGATCTCAGTCAAATTCAGGCTTTTATCAGTAATGGCACACAAGGTGTAAATTACCGTGCCGGAACCTGGCATCATCCTTTGCTGACCTTTGAAGATCCGAGTGATTTTGTGGTGATCGATCGCATCGGTACTGGTCCAAATTGTGACGTTTATACTTTTCCTGAAAAGATTTTTATTGAAAATTAAGCCCATTAAAAAAGCCCTTATCAATAAGGGCTTTTAAATTTCTTATTTGTTGTATTTAGAAATGATATTTCACTAAAGCACTCACGTTATTTTCATCTGCATCCGGAATACCGTATTTGTTATTCCAGACCGAATGCTCAATACCGAGATATAAATTGGTATCTGGAGAAATGTGCTTGCCGACATTCCATTTCCACTGGGTCGTCCAGTTCATCTCGCTCGCATGATCATCCTCAGCAGTTGACCAGTCCAGGAAGCCATCTACCAGGAATTCTTCAGTACCCAATTTAAATGGTACACCATAGGTCAAGGTGAGCTGATAGTCGTCTTCCATATTTTCGTTATTTACACGATAAAGATTTACACTGGCATAATTGAATTTTGGAATAGCCAGGTCGAAACCTACACCGTACAGGAAGTTATCAAAACCTTCACCACCTTCCCAAGTCGTTGCCACCAGCACATCTTTCACTGGACCAAATGCCAGCTTTTGGCCTGAAACTTCACCCAGACTTAAACGTGGTGAAAATTCAAAATAACTTGATTTAATATCATCGGAACCACGCATACGGTCAATGAAAAAGAAGACATCTGCATATTTAACTTTTGCAGCGTATTCAACAGTTAGGGTTGCCTGTTTTTCATCTACAACTTCATAGTTTTCCCCATAAAGCCCAGTAACGCTAAAATCCTGCCAGACTGGTTTTGCCTGTGCAGATGCTGCACCTAATGCAAGTAATGTTGCAGCAGCAACTTGAGTAAATTTCATAAATAAGGTTCCCCAATGGAATTAAAAATCTCATTCTGGATTAAGCAAGAACAAAGCCAACTTTTTTAATTTTTGATAAAAAAAGCCCATGACTGGCATGGGCATATGGAGGAAATCAAACTTTAATGCAGCGTTTCTGCGACCTTTTCCGGAACCTCTGTTTTTGACTTAAACATTGGCAGATGATTAAACAGAATGTTTAAAAGGATCGCCATTAAACAGGTTGAACTGATGCCAGAATGGAACAGGGTTTGGAACCATTTAGGGAAATTGGCATAGAAAGAATAGTCAATAATCGGGATCATGCCTGCTGCAATTGAAGTTGCAACAATAATCAGATTTTTCTGCTCGTTATAATCTATTTTCGCCAAGGTGCGGATACCACTCGCAGCCACTGTACCAAATAGCACCAATCCTGCACCACCAAGTACCGGAACCGGAATTGCGGCGATTAGTCGGCCCATAATTGGAAGTAATCCCAAAACCACTAAAATCATACCGCCAGCAGCGACCACAAAACGGCTTTTAATCCCGGTAATGGCAACCAGCCCGACGTTTTGTGCAAAAGCACTTTGCATGAATGAACCAAAAATCGGTGCAACTGCACTTGAGAACATATCTGCACGCAGACCATTGGAAATACGTTCTGAATCTACTTTGGTTCCAACAATTTCACCTACAGCAATAATATCAGCCGTTGTTTCAGTCATAATCACCAACGTCACAATCAGCATGGAAATGATTGCACTGAGTTCAAAGGTCGGCATGCCAAAAGCAAAGAAACTCGGAAATTGTACCCATGCACCATGGCCGACTTTACTAAAATCGCCAAAACCAAACAGATAAGCCAGTACTGAACCCATTACGATCGCCAATAAAATAGATAAGCGACGAATCGAGGCATTTCTGCTCAAGTTTAGACAGATCACAATAGCCAAGGTCATCACGGCCAGGCTGATATTTTCAACACTTCCCCATTCAGGTGCATTTTTATTACCCCCCATCATCCAGCGAACAGCTACGGGTAAAAGTGATAAACCAATAATAGTAATCACACAGCCGGTCACGGCTGGCGGGAAAAAGCGGATAATTCTAGAAAAATAAGGCGCCAAGAAGAAACCAATTAATGAAGCTACGATGACTGCACCATAAACAGCTGATAGGCCTCCACCTGTGGTTACGATCGCCACCATCGTCGCCACGCCCGCAAAGGAAACCCCTTGTACCAGTGGTAATTTGGCTCCGATATATTTCACTCCAATGGTTTGTAAAATCGTAGCCAGACCGCCAACAAACAATGCAGCCGCAATCAATAAACCGATTTGTGTAGCTTCCAAACCTGCGCCAGTACCCACAATGAGTGGTGGTGCGATAATACCGCCGTACATGGTCAATACATGTTGCAAGCCATAAGCTGCACTTTTGCCTGCACCCAGATATTCATGTTCAGGTGAAATGTTTTTGCTTTGTTCTGTCATTCTTTTTCTCTCCCTCAAAGCTTAAATAAAAAATCAGCTTCCGCGATATGTGGAGTACGCGAATGGGCTGATCAGTAAAGGAATATGAAAGTGCTGAGAGGCATCTTTCACCTGAAAATGAATGACTGCTTTAGGAAAGAAAGTTTCCAGACCTAAGCCTTCAAAATAATCAGAAGTAGCAAATTCAAGACTGTATTCACCTTCCTTAAATTCGGTTAAACCAAAATCGGTGACTCGACCATCTTCATTGGTAAATGCCTTTCCGAGTAATGCACCTTCTTCATCAAAAAGTTTGATCAACACATGTGATGCAGGTTTGCCGAGATGCGTATCTAAAATATGAGTGCTGATCATGCTTGCAGCTCCTGTGACAGTCTTAATAAAGCGATTTCCGCCAGTTGCGTATGGACAATACCTTTTTCGGTTTCTGGATCATTTGCTAAACGATCTTTCAAGGCATTCAGCACTTCCTGGCTATTTAGACCAGCCGCTTTAATCAGGAAGATATAGCCATATTTTTTTTCATAAGCGATATTGCCTTCTAGCAAAGCTTGCTGAGTTGCTTCGTCCTGAGTTATCGCAGCCTGTTCACGATTGGAAAAGTTTTTTTCAACTTCGCTTAATTCAGCCTGTGCCTTTTTTTTACCAATACGTGGATGATTATCCAAAGCTGCTTTGATTTCGTCCCAGGTCCAAGTTGCAGCCTGTTGTCTGGCTATATTCAATACATCTTCAACAGCTGCATAAGGACGCTTTGCTTCAATCTGGGTCGACCAGCTCGGTATTTGCACACAGTGCTTTAAAAAAGTAATGGCCTCTTCCGGAGATGCCTGATTAAATTCAACGAGTTGCACTATTAAATCGCCTGATGATATTCATTTTTTGTTCAGTACAGGTTTTGCAATATCAGTGCCAAATCTTCTTAATCTTGTGTTTTTATATGATCTATAAAGCAAAAAAGAGAACTCAAGGTTCTCTTTTTTAATATATTTTTCTCATTTTGGTGCGTGATATTTATACCAATGTGCTGCTATATCGCCCCGTCGGCAAATCCAGACTTTTTCATAACCTTGAATATAATCGAGGAACTTTTGTAGGGCTTTAAAGCGTCCCGGCCGTCCTAAAATACGACAATGCATTCCGATCGATAGCATTTTTGGTTCAGTTTCACCTTCAGCATAGAGTACATCAAAGGCATCTTTTAAATATTGATAGAATTGTTCCCCGCTATTAAAGCCGCCCGGTGAACTAAATTTCATATCATTGCTTTCTAAAGTATAGGGGATGATCAAATGAGGGCGTGTTTCCCCTGCCTGATTGGTCAATGTGCTCCAAAATGGCAAGTCATCTCCGTAGTTGTCGCAGTCATATTGAATCTGAGGAAAGTCAGCCAGCAATTGACGGGTATTTGGACTATCCCGACCGGTATACCAGCCAATCGGTGCTTTGCCGAACAGGGTTTCCAATACGCTAATCGCCTGATCCATGTATTGGCGTTCAAGTTCAATTGGCATGTCCTGATAATGCACCCAGCGCTGACCATGTGACACTACATCATAATTGGCTTCTTTAATCGCTTCGACTATATAAGGATTGCGGATTAAAGCCATCCCAACCCCAAACATAGTCATCGGCAGATTACGCTTTTTAAACTCATTGTGAATCCGCCAGAAACCTGCACGTGAGCCATATTCATACATAGAATCCATCGACATGTGTTTGTCTGGAAAGCTGGCTGCGCCAATAATGTCGGATAAAAACTGTTCTGAACCGGCATCACCATGTTCAATGTGGTTTTCACCACCTTCTTCATAATTCAGTACAAACTGAACTGCGACACGGGCCTGATTAGGCCATTCTACTTTTGGTACATCGCCATGATAGCCAATCAAATCACGTGAATAAGGCTGGTTTCGAATTTGATCTATGAGTTCTTGTCCGCGTAGATATGTGCTGGTCACGTTTAATCCCTGATGTGTTATATCAAACAGTAAAATTGAATAAGCGTGACAAGCAATTTATGCGCCATAATAGAACATCTATGAAATTTAAAAATATTCCTAATATTTCTTATCATTCCACAAGTTTAATTAGATAAAAATGCTGCTAAAGTTTTAGTATTTTTATCTAGAATTGGGTGATTAGGAACAATGATTTTAAAACTATTAGGTTTTAGAACAGCCTCATAAACTTTAATATCTTGTTGGTAGTATTTATTAAAATAATTAATTGATTCAATTAAAGCCATTTTATTTGGGTCATGATTAGTGAGCTTTGCCCCCAAAATCACTGAAGATATATAAGTTGCAGGAATTTCTTTTAACAGTGAATTAAAATTACTAGAATCATAATCATGTGCTAATGTTCTAAATTCATTTTCATATGACCAATCCGTTGATTTTATTAAATACTGATTCGCAACGAAATCCAGCAATTTTGCTCCATTTGCTACATCAAAAATTGCTAATGGATTTGATATATCTAAAGGAATTTTTGGAAATTCATTCTGATATTTTACAGCTTGGACATTAAATACCTCATGTACTATAGCTTTATGATTAGGATGTGTCCTCATTTGAAGAATTGGTTTTAAATA
>NZ_JWHB01000016.1:0-78157 GCF_000804305.1 Acinetobacter sp. YZS-X1-1
TTTTTAAGCTAAAAGTGTCAACACACCCTAACTATTCAGCTTACAGATTAAGATTTACTTTCTATCAAAATTATTGCTTTATAAAAAAACAGGCCGTTTGACCTGTTTTTTATTTTTAGTTTATTCTCACGAATATCCGTTTATTTTTGAAATTCGATACCCTAATAAGATTAGCTCAAGCAGTTTTATTTAATAAAATTCCCCCGCCTTCAATTTCTATCACACCATTTTCTCGTACATAAACTTTCCAGTCGGCCAGCAGCTCCTGTAATTTTTCTGGATAACGCTCTGCCAGATCATCTGTTTCACCGACATCTTCTGCCAGGTTATAGAGTTGCCATTTGTTTGGGCCATTCGGTGCAGGAATAAACAAGGCTTTCCAATCCCTTTGCGTAAGGCTTTCTGCCCAAAGAGTTCCCAACCCGTGACATGGTCTTCAGCATGAATATAGGCCTGCTGTTGCTGCAAATACGGCAGAATGCTTTTACCACGTAGTGTCACCAGTTTCCGACCTTTATACTGCTGTCCCGGATGCTGAATATTTAATGTTTCCAGTAAAGTAGGCAGTAGATCCATCACCGTTAAAAACTCATGACTGATGCCATTTTGACGTGCAAAGCCCTGATGCTTGATAAATGCCGGTGTACGAATTCCACCTTCACTGGTATGCGCTTTATAAAGTCGAGATGGCGCTGTGGCCGCCTGTGCCCAATGCTCACCATACCAGACATAGGAATTACCCTTGCCAATATTTTCCAGACGATTGTCATAATATTTGGCAATCACTGTCTCAATATCAGGACCAAAGACTGGTAATGCTTCCAGCTGCGCACCTTCTGCCCCATTGTCCGAAAGAAAAATAATAATGGTATTGTCGTATTGACCAGTCTGTTTTAAATGTTTAATCACACGACCAATATTCTGGTCCATGCGATCAACCATTGCTGCGTAGACTTCCATGGTACGTGCCGAGAACTGCTTTTCTTCATCCGTTAAGCTGTCCCAAAATTTAGTTTTTGCCAATACTGGATGAATCGTAACATCCTTACCTACTAAACCGAGCTCTTTGATTTTAGCTAAACGCTTCTGACGTAATACTTCAGGACCTTCATTATACGTACCTTTATATTTGGCAATATCTTCTGGGTAGGCTTGCAAAGGCCAGTGTGGTGCTGAAAATGGTAAATAGGCAAAGAATGGGTGTTCTGCACGACTCTCATCATCTTGCAGATAACTCAGCAAGCGATCTGTAAAATAGTCTGAACTATAAAAATCTTCCGGCAATGCAGTAATGTATTCATCATTTTCTGCATAGAGCCCACGAATCACTTTCAACAATTCCGGGGTTTCTTCTTCTGGAATATCCGGTTCAAACGCATAGTGATTGGCTGCACCCGGGAGCAAGGTAAATGACTTTTCAAAACCACGGCGTGTCGGAAAACGGTGGAGTTAAGCCCAGATGCCATTTTCCAGACATGATGGTGTAATAGCCTGCATCATGTAACAGTTCCGGTAGAGCCGCAACCTGATCATTTAAATACCCCTCATAACCCGGTTGACCTTTCTGTTCAGGTCGTATGGCTTCGGCCATGGAACCCAATCCTGCCAGATGATGGTCTGTGCCGGAAAGCAGCATGGAACGGATGGCTGAACAGGTCGATGCAGTATGGAAATTAGTTAAACGTAATCCTTCCAGGGCAATCGCATCTAAATGTGGTGTCTGGATCTCTCCACCAAATGCACCCAGATCAGAAAAGCCCAGATCATCAGCGACGATGAGTAAAATATTTGGTTGAGTAGTTTGTGCTGTGGTCATATTTGGTCTGCAAATTGATTTTATTATGGTGGTAATTTGCCTGAAATTGCTGGCTCAATCCTGTCACCAAATTGACAATCTTTCGCTGTATTTCAGCTAAGCTAATTCAAAATGACATTTCATGTCGCACTGCCCTAGTGCTTTACGCTCTTTTTTGGCATGATGCAGAAAGTAGAGAACTGAATAATGATAAATGACTCAAATGCGTTGGTTGGAACTGCTTTCGACAGTTCGGATTGGTAGTAAAAAGCAGAGCACTGAACTGGCACGTAGCCCGTTCCACAAAGATTATGACCGTATTATTTTTTCCCAGAGCTTCCGGCAGCTCAACCGTAAAACCCAGGTGCATCCCTTAACCCAGCACGATGGTATTCATACTCGCCTGACGCATTCACTGGAAGTCTCCTGTATTGGCCGCTCGCTAGGGATGCTGGCCGCAGAGAAAATTAAAGATCAGCTTCCCCCTTGGGTGTCACCCGCTGATGTAGGTGCCATCATTCAAGCTGCCTGTTTGGCGCATGATATTGGTAACCCGCCTTTTGGCCATGCCGGTGAATATGCGATCCGGGAATGGTTTGATGATGTATCACATACTGACTTCTTAAAAGATTTAAGTCCTGAACAGGAAGCAGATGTACGTCAGTTTGAAGGTAACGCCCAAGGCCTGCGCCTGCTTACCAAAATTGACTATCATCCAAATGATGGTGGCATGCGCCTGACCTATGCCACTTTAGGTGCTTATTTAAAATATCCGTGGCTGTCAAAAACCATGGCATCGCAGGTAGATTTGCCTGCCAGTAGCCGTGCCAAGTTTGGCTGCTATCAGGCAGAAAAAGAGATTTTAAAGCAGATCGCGGAAGAGCTTGGACTGATCCAGCTCGGCGAGTATCGATATTGTCGTCATCCACTGACCTATCTACTCGAAGCAGCCGATGATATCTGCTATGCCCTGATTGACCTAGAAGATGGCATCAGCTTGAACATGCTCAGCTATGCTGAAGTGGAACCGGTATTTTTAAATCTGCTCGGAGATTATGGCACGCCTTCTGAAATCGGCATGCCTGACACGACCTGGCAACAGAAAATTGCTGCACTGCGTGGCCGTGTGATGAAACGTCTGGTGAATGAAGTCACTACTGCTTTTGCACGCCTCCATGATCAGATTTTGTCTGGTCAGTTACAAGGCACTTTACTACAGTATTGTTCGTCAGATATTGAAAGTGGTATTAATCGCGCTAAAGAACTGGCACGTGACAAGATTTTTGAACATCCACAGAAAGCAGGCTTAGAAATCATTGCCCATCAAAGTCTACAAAATATTCTGGATGCTTTTATTCCTCTGACCACACCGCATAAAAACCTGAGCTTTAAGGAGCAACGTTTAATGTCGATTCTGCAACGTTCAGGGGCGAATTTTAAAGACAGCCATTATGACAATATCATGCAGGTGCTGGATATTATCTCGAAATTTTCGGATCACCAGGCTTATAACCTGTCACAGGAATTGCAAGGCAATAAAGCCGGATTGTTATAAAACATCTTGCTGAATTAGATGCTTATTGCAGCAAAATCACCTGTTTTGCAGAAGGAGATTTTGCCTTTCCTGAAAATGCTGACTACTATGCTGCAAAACTGAATTGAGTAATGATAAAAGATGATTGGATGCCTGATTGGTGAAGTGCTGGCGCTGGAAGCACCGACTGTATTATTAAATGTGAATGGTGTAGGTTATGAAATTGATACGCCGCTCACCACTTTTTGCCAGTTGCAAAAAGGCCAGAAAATTACCCTGTGGACACATCTGGCCGTACGTGAAGATGCACAATTACTGTATGGGTTTTTAAATGCTCAGGAAAAAACCATTTTCCGCACTTTATTAAAAGTGAACGGCGTTGGCCCGAAAATGGCACTTGGCATTCTTTCAACTTTAAGTGTTGAGGTGCTGATCCATACTGTTGAAATTGAAGATGTAAATACTTTGGTTAAAGTCCCAGGTGTCGGCAAGAAAACGGCTGAACGTTTGATGATTGAACTGCGCGACCGCTTTAAAGCCATGTCTGCTGGCACTGCTCCAAGCAATTCGACAGCTCCACAAATTCAGTTTATGGGCAATTCAGCTGTAGCTGAAGCGGAAGCTGCATTACAGTCATTGGGCTATAAACCTGCTGAAGCACAAAAACTGGTGAACGCTGCCAAAGGTGAATTTACTGAAGCCAGCGATATTATCCGCGCGGCATTAAAGTCGATGAATAGATAATAGGAAAATGACTTTACTTTAAATAAGAATGTTTATTCTCCTATTTATATAAATTACTCGCGACATGGATGTCGCCAGTTGAGTTGGGGTACAGGACGTACCCTCAACTCAACAAAAAGATTTTTGTTACTTTTGATCTTTCAAAAGTAAAACAACGCCTACACAATGGCAGCTAAACACAAATCATTATTTGAGGCTGTTTCCGCAGCATCAAACAGCTTCGATAAAGAGATTAAGTTAATAGATATGCAAGACCGTCTCATCAGTGGTTCTGAAAAACCCGAAGATCATTTTGATCGTGCCATCCGCCCGACTTCCCTCGATGACTATATCGGTCAACCTGTGGTACGTGAGCAAATGGAAATCTTTATTGGTGCAGCCCGTGGCCGTGCTGAAGCTCTCGATCATACTTTGATCTTTGGACCTCCAGGTCTGGGTAAAACGACGTTAGCGAATATTATTGCCCGTGAAATGGGTGGCAATCTCAAATCGACTTCTGGCCCAGTACTAGAACGTGCGGGCGATCTGGCAGCAATGCTGACCAACCTTGAGGAAGGTGATGTTCTGTTTATTGACGAGATTCACCGCCTGTCACCCGTGATTGAAGAAATCCTTTATCCAGCCATGGAAGACTACCAGCTGGATATCATGATTGGTGAAGGCCCTGCTGCCCGTTCGATTAAATTGGACTTACCACCATTTACTTTGGTCGCTGCAACCACACGTGCTGGTCTACTCACCTCTCCACTACGCGACCGTTTCGGGATTGTGCAGCGTCTGGAATTCTATTCAGTTGATGATCTGACCCATATCGTGAAACGTTCTGCGAGTTTGATGGATGTGCCAATGACCGAAGATGGCGCAAAAGAAATTGCACGTCGTTCACGTGGTACACCGCGTATTGCCAATCGTTTATTACGTCGTGTACGTGACTATGCTCAAGTCAAAGGCACAGGTGAAGTCACTCAGGAAATGGCTCAACGTGCATTAGATATGTTGAACGTGGATAAAGATGGCCTGGATACGCTTGACCGTCGTTACCTGTCGATGTTATTGGAACGCTTTGATGGTGGCCCGGCGGGTGTAGAAGCTTTGGCAGCAGCAATGGCAGAAGATTCAGGTACTCTGGAAGATGTGATTGAGCCTTATCTGATTCAGCAAGGTTATGTGATGCGTACTGCGCGCGGTCGTATTGCGACCAATATGGCTTATTTACAATTTGGCATGACGCCCCCTGAGCCAAAGTAAAGATAAAATTCTTTTGGCTTAGCCATTTTTTATCGCAAAGAAAAAGAGCTAATTGACTACTGCAATCAATTAGCTCCAAAAGCACAAACTCAAATCTTTATTATTAAGTAGTTTATTTAGCTATATAATTATTGCCCTTCAAACGAATACTTAGGCTATTTCTTTTAAAAATTCTATCAATAATAATTATGAAATAACCAAAGCAACTTTTATGCCAAAATAGTATTTAACTTAGAGAAATAGTTGAAACTTACATAATGAGAGTTTTTTAAATCAGATATAAATTCCCTTCAACAATTCCCTATTAGTTTGAATTTTTTAAATAAAATAGACCATTAGATTTTTATAATTACATAATTTTACAATATCTACCTCTGTAAAATTCCCTTTATCAGCAAGTACTAAAAATGAATATACCAAAAAGGTATGAAACCCATACTCAGAGGGTTTTGGTCAAATGTAGTGCATTATGTAATGCTCAGGCATCACTTTAACTCTATTCAGATTTTTAAGGTTCTCCCTGATATGAACATGCATAAGACGCTTTCACTTTGTCTCCCTCTTCTATTCTGTAGTCAACTAGCTTTAGCAGATTGGGTAGATGATTCAGTTAAAGCAGCCGAAGCGCATACCATCAAACTGCGCCAGCATATTCACCAATATCCTGAACTGGGCAATATGGAATTTAAAACCTCGGAATTAATACAAAAAGAATTAAAGTCCTATGGCATTGAAGTACGTAAAGGTTATGCCAAAACAGGTGTGATCGGCGTTCTAAAAGGTTCAAAACCTGGCCCAGTCATGGCATTACGTGCAGATATGGATGCCTTGCCGATTCAGGAAACGGCAGCCGTACCTTTTGCCAGCAAGCAGAAAGGCATTTATCAAGGTAAGGAAACTTATGTGATGCATGCCTGCGGTCATGATGCGCATACTGCAATGCTACTAGGTGCCGCCAAAGTGCTCGCTGCCAATAAAGATAAGATTGCCGGAACCGTGGTATTTGTATTCCAGCCTGCTGAAGAAGGCGGTGCAGATATTGATAACTTTAGCCAGGGCGATCAGATCGGCTCACGTAAAATGCTTGCCGATGGTGCACTCAAGAATCCCCAGCCTGAAGTCATTTTTGGAATGCATGTGATGGCTGGTATGCCAAGCGGCAATATTTTCTATAAAGATGGTGCGATTCTCAATAGCGCGGATCATTTACGTATTCAGGTAGATGGCCATCAGGTACATGGTTCAATGCCTTGGGCAGGTCGTGATCCCATCTATGCTTCTGCACAGATGATTAATAATTTACAAAGTCTGGTAAGTCGTAAAGCTGATTTAACCAAAGGCATGGGCGTGGTCAGTATTGGAAGTATTCAGGGGGGTACCACAGGAAACGTAATTCCTAATCAGGTGAATATGGTCGGTACGATTCGTTCTAATAGTGAAGATGTCCGTCAAGGTATTTTAAAAGACTTGCCGAAAATGCTGGAACACAATGCCGCAGCCAATGATGTCAAAGTCAAAGTAGAAATTGCACCTTATGCACCTGTTACCACCAATGATAAAACCTTGACCGAGTTGATGCGCTCGACTCTGGCTAAAGTGAATGGTGAAGATAAACTGCATCTACTTGATAACAATGCCAGTGCCAGTGAAGACTTCGCGTATTATGGCAAGCTGATGCCATCGCTCTTTGTGTTCGTCGGTGCAACGCCAGCAGATCAGGATCCAGCCAAAGCAGCACCAAACCATAACCCGAATTTTATAGTCGATGATGCGACTTTAAAAACCGGCGTAGAAAGTCATGTCCGCTTTATTCTGGATTATCCGAAAGTGGCTAATCAGGTACAAGCAAGCTGGAAACAAAATAACAAAAGCTGATTCTTAGTTCCTCAAGCATGAATGACTGGTCTCATTCATGCTTTTACTTCGCCGTATTAATAAGCAATTGGCCGTTCCGTACTGGCTTAGCCCCTACTCCATCCAGATTTGACATCTTGTGCCATTGGTCTAAAAGCTCACAGTGCTAAACTTTGACGCGCTAAATTGCTTGACTTTTGGAATGAATAAGGCAAATTCTAAGCCTGCTCCAGCCTCTAAAAACAAGCGATAATTTCGTAAAATCTGCATGGAACAAAACTATGGCGAATCACTTTGAATTCAATATCCGCGTCTATATTGAAGATACTGATGCGGGTGGCATTGTCTACCACGCTAACCATATTCGCTATATGGAACGTACCCGTACTGAATGGTTACGTGCTTCCGGAGTAAGTCACTACTGGCATCAGTCCGACTACAACTTTGTTGTGCACAAAATTAACGTCAAATATATGCGCCCAATCCTCATGGATGACCTGATTACCGTGACTGCACGTGTCATTTCATGTAAAGCTTCATCATTTGTATTGCAACAAAATATTTATCGTGGTGAAATCATGCTTGCATCTGGTGAGGTCGAGTTGGCATGTATTAGTGCAGACATGAAACCACGTCGTCTTCCTGATGAAATCCGCGAACTGATTCATAAAGAATTGGAACAAGACTAAAAAAATTATTTGGCACACGTAACAGCTATGGCAACTCAGTTAGAATCATCTCTTCAAGTCTCAGATCTTATTTTACAAGCAAGCCCTGTCGTACAACTGGTGATGCTTTCTCTCCTGTTAGCCTCGTTGTACAGCTGGTATCTGATTGCCAAGTTAACCATGAGCTATAAAAAGGCTCAGGCTGACGACGATCGTTTCCAGAAAATTTTCTGGTCAGGTGCCGAACTCAAGACGCTTTATAACAATGCCCAGCTCAATTCCAAACGTACCGGTCTGGAAGATATCTTCTATCAGGGTCTGGGCGAGTTCCTTAAACTTAAAAAACGCCATGCACCAACTGCCCAGTCGATTGAAGGAACCGAACGTATTCTGCGTGTAGGTTTAAGTCGTGATCAGGGACATCTGGAACAAGGCTTGGGTGCGCTGGCCAGTATTGGTTCAGTTGCTCCTTATGTCGGTCTGTTTGGTACCGTCTGGGGCATCATGAATGCCTTTATTGGTCTGGCAGATGTGGATCAGGTCACTTTGGCCACTGTCGCACCTGGTATTGCAGAGGCCCTGATTGCAACGGCGATTGGTTTATTTGCTGCAATTCCTGCGGTTTTAGCCTTTAACCATTTCACATCTAAAGGTGAAGCACTGTACTCTGACCGTGCTCTGTTCGCTGAAGAAATGGTGGCACTACTGCAACGTCAATCTGTGGGCGCTACGCAGGACAATGACTAATGGCCATTCAACGTTCAGGACGCTTCGAGCGTATTAAAAAACCACTGAAAAGTGACATGAATGTAGTGCCTTACATCGATGTAATGCTGGTACTTCTGGTCATTTTCATGGTGACTGCCCCAATGATTACTAGTGGCATCAAGGTCGATTTGCCGCAGGCCAATGGCTTGCCAATCGAATCCAAAGATGCGCCTACTATTGTCACTTTAAAAGAAGATGGTACTTATTTTCTGGAATATAAAAATCAGACCACAGGTCCTGTCACCCTAGAGGCTTTGACGCAGACTTTGATAGAAGCGCAAAGCACTGCTGAAAGTGAAAACAAGATCCTAAATGTCGTGATCAATGGTCATACTACTCGCCCTTATGGCGATGTGATGGCCTTGATGTCAAGCCTGCAGGATGCCGGTTTATCCCAAGTGGGCTTACTAACCAAGCCATTAGAATAAAGTATGAAAAATTATCAGAAACCACCGTTTCAGAAGAAAGCAATTGCAATTGGGTTTACGCTAGGAATCCATGCAGTTGCTTTGGTGGGCCTGCTTTTTCTGGGCATGAGTAAGCCACCTGAACCGCCAAAACAGATTAAAACGATCTTAATTAAACCTGAAGACCTCAAGCCAGTGACTCGTGAAGAAACCGAGTTTGAAGAAACTGCACATGAAAATATTGCAGAAGAAATTACCCAAACTGCGGAACCGAGTGTAGAGCCTGCGCCTGTGGTTCCAACGGCAGCTGCACCGGCACCGCAGCCTGCACCAGCACCCCCACAGATCGATATTCAAAAAGCTCAGCAAGAAGCAAAAGCAGCAGAGCTTGCTCAAGCCAAGGCTGCCCAACAAGCCGCCGAAGCTGCAAAACGTGCTGAAGCCGCCGAACAAGCAAAACAGGCTGCTGCCAAAGCCAAAGCAGAGGCTGCACAAAAATCTAAGGCTGAAGCTGAAGCATCGCGTAAGGCCGAAGTAGAAGCACAGCGTAAAGCCGATGCTGCGCAAAAAGCCAAACTTGAAGCGCAGAAAAAGGCTGATTTAGCCGCCAAGCAAAAAGCCGAGGCTCAAGCCAAGGCAAAAGCGGATGCTGCGGCAAAAGCCAAGGCAGATACCGAAGCTAAACGTAAAGCTGATGCGGCTGCAAAGGCTAAAGCAGAGGCGGATGCTAAACATAAAGCTGACGCTGCTGCAAAAGCCAAAGCAGAGGCTGAAGCTAAACGTAAAGCTGAAGCGGCAGCGAAGGCTAAAGCAGATGCCGAAGCTAAACATAAAGCTGACGCTGCGGCAAAAGCCAAAGCAGAGGCTGAAGCTAAACGTAAAGCTGATGCGGCTGCGAAGGCTAAAGCAGAGGCCGAAGCTAAACGTAAAGCTGATGCGGCTGCGAAGGCCAAAGCGGATGCTGATGCCAAGCATAAAGCTGATGCCGCTGCAAAAGCTAAAGCAGAGGCGGATGCTAAACATAAAGCTGACGCTGCGGCAAAGGCTAAAGCAGATGCAGATGCGAAAGCCAAGGCAGAAGCTGATGCCAAAGCCTCTGCAGCCAAACAGGCTGCTGAAGAAGCTGCACAGAAAAAAGCGGAATCTAAACGAATTGCCTCTACTGCAAAACGTGATTTCGAAAATAAAATCAGACGTGCATGGGATACCCCAGTGGGCTCTTCAGGCCAGAAAGCGACTGCTCGGGTCACTTTAAGCGATAGTGGTTCTGTGGTTTCTGTGGTGGTGAGTGCCAGTGATCCAGATATGAAAGCCAGTGTAGAAGCGGCAGTACGTGCTGCTGCACCTTATCCAATGCCTTCAGATCCGGATGCACGCCGTGAAGCACGAAGTTTTACTTCAACCTTTACAGCTCATTAATAAGAAACAGCCATAATAAAGAAAAAGTGTTATGGCTGTTTTTTTTGAGTTAAACTTCAATTGAAACAGATTAAATAATAATCACTCTTTATAGTGATATAACAGTTTGATGATAAATTCGTGGTCTATTTCGCATAAATCCATGCAATGATGTAGCCCAATCACTTATAAATAACTCCGTTGATTTGAGTAAATAACGAATGATGGAAAAGACACGCAAACACCTACTCTGCCTTGCAATCATGACCACTTTGGGTGCCGTCACTGCGACCCAGTCTCAGGCCCAACTGCATCTGGAAATTACCAAAGCTCCTGAAGCTGCCCCTAAAATTGCCATTGTGCCTTTTAGCCAGGATCAGAGTATTTATCCGGTGGTGGAAAATGACCTGAATCGTTCTGGAAAATTTGCCAGTGCCTCGAAGAATTTACCTGCTACAGCACAACTGAATTCGCCAAATGCTGAAGCATGGGCAGCTGCAGGCGTACCTTATGTGGTGACCGGTTCATCCAAGACCAATCCGGATGGTTCTTATAGCATTCAGTATCAATTGTATGATGTCGAAAAACGTCAATACTTATTGAATGAGTTGCTGACTGTTCCTGCATCACGTACCCGTCAGGCAGCCCATATGATCAGTGATGCCATCTATCAGGCATTAACTGGTATTCCGGGAGATTTCACTGGCCGTATTGCTTATGTCTTGCGTAACCCGGCAACGCCTGATCAGCGTTATACCTTGCAGATTGCCGATACGGATGGTGAACAGCCAAAGACCATTTTGACTTCACGTGATCCAATCCTGTCACCTGCCTGGACACCGGATGCGAAAAAAATTGCCTATGTGTCTTTTGAGACCAAACGTCCGGCCATTTATGTACAGGATCTGGCGACTGGTCAACGTGAAAAACTGGCCAGCTTCCGTGGATTAAACGGTGCGCCAAGCTTCTCTCCAGATGGCAAGAGCATGCTGTTCACTGCGTCCATGCATGGCAACCCGGAAATCTATCAGATGGATCTGGAAACACGTCAGTTAAAACGCATGACCAACGATAGCGCAATTGATACAGAAGCACGTTATGCGCCGGATGGAAAATCATTTATCTTTACTTCAGATCGTGGTGGTTCTCCACAGATTTACCGCTATGATTTTAATAGTGAAAGTACCAAACGTCTGACTTTCCGTGGCGCATTTAATGCCCGTGCAACCTTAAGTGCAGATGGTAAGAAACTTGCATTGGTTCATCGTCCAAGTGGCAGTAACTATAAAGTGGCTGTACAGGATATTAGCTCAGGTGTGACCAATATCCTGACGCCAACCAGCCTGGACGAATCACCTAGCTTCTCACCAAATGGTCAGATGGTGGTCTATGCCACTCGCGAAGGTAACCGTGGATTGTTATCCATCATGTCTCTTGATGGTCGGTTCCGCATGAATTTACCAAGTGAAACAGGTGAAGTCCGCGAACCTGCTTGGGCACCAAAATAATAGTTCAATATTTATAAATGCTTTACCCCATAATCAACCTTCATGGAGATGAAGAATGAACAAAGTAAAATTATTTGCACTTCCTTTACTTGCAGCCGCAGTCGTAATGACTGGTTGTGCCAGCCGTAAACCAGCAGCTGAAGTTCAAACTGGCAACCTAGATACGAGTGGCACCACCACTGTAAGCACTGAAGGTCTAAGTGAAGATGCAGCTTTAAGCGCTCAAAATATGGCTGGTGCATCTGCTAAAGGCGTAACTGCGGAAAATAAGGCTTATTTAGCTAAACGTGTAGTTCACTTTGACTATGACAGCAGTGAACTGAGCAATGACGATATCCGCACTCTGCAAGCACATGCCCAGTTCCTGATGGCAAATGCAAACTCTCGTGTAGCTCTGACAGGCCATACAGATGAACGTGGTACACGTGAATACAACATGGCGCTTGGTGAACGTCGTGCCAAAGCAGTAGAAAGTTTCCTGATCACCTCTGGTGTAAATGCAGGCCAACTTGAAGCAGTGAGCTATGGTAAAGAAATGCCAGTTAATCCTGGTCATGATGAAAGTGCATGGAAAGAAAACCGCCGTGTAGAAATCAACTACGAAGCTGTTCCACCACTACTAAAATAAGTGATCATTTAAATAATGCATCATTAATAAAAAAGCACTCAATTGAGTGCTTTTTTATTAGGAAGATATTTGAAAGATCAAAGAATAAAATTACTCTTTGCCTTCAACTTCTTCGGCAGTTTGCATGGATTCAATCATGTCGTGTTTATTGAATTTTTTATATTCAGGTTTTGCTTCGTAATCCTTCCACGCTTCTTTCATTTTGTCTTCAGAAATTTCATCGAGATTAATCGCTTCGCTCGGCGTTGGAGTCGCATCAAACTTTAATGTTGTCATCTCTGTGCTCCTATGATCATTTTTTCCTTTGATTCAACATAGCACTTTCCACAGGAGTTGCAAGGGCAAAATCACAACAAATAATTCAGTTTAATTGTCCTTTTCGAACGTTCTCATCTAAAATATAGCCGTATATCGTTTTGATCTTTTTCCCCGATTATAAGTCTTGGAGTTTTTCCCTTATGTCATACCGCACCTTATCCCAATTTCTACAACAACAAAACGGGAACCTCACACCTGAACTTGCACAAGTAATTGAAACAATTGGAAATACCTGCAAGCGTATTGACCAACTCCTGCAAAAAGGTGCTCTAGCGGGTGTATTAGGTAGTGCTCAGCATGAAAATGTTCAAGGCGAAGAGCAAAAGAAACTGGATGTGATTTCCAATGATTATCTGATTGATGCATTAAAAGTACATCCACATGTAGGCGGTTTAGCTTCTGAAGAACTGGATGAATTCACTTCAGCTCAGGAAAATGGTCAATATCTAGTATTGTTCGATCCACTTGATGGTTCAAGCAATATTGATATCAACATGTGTGTGGGTACCATTTTTTCGATTCTTCCTGCAAAAAATAGTGTAACCCAGGCAGAAGACTTCATGCAGGCTGGTGTCAATCAGGTTGCTGCTGGTTATGTCCTGTATGGCCCATCAACCATGATGGCACTTACTGTGGGTGCTGGTGTGGTATTCTTCACTTTCGATCCTGAAACTCAAGAGTTTCTGCTGACTTCTGAAGCGATTCAGGTGGCTGCTGATACTAAAGAATATGCAATCAATGCATCGAATCAGCGTCACTGGGAAGCGCCTGTACAGCGTTATATCGATGAATTGCTGGCAGGTAAAACAGGTCCTCGCGCCAAAGATTTCAATATGCGCTGGGTTGCTTGTATGGTCGGCGATATTCACCGTATTCTGTGCCGTAGCGGGATCTTCATGTACCCATACGACTTAAAAGACCCAACTAAAGCAGGTCGTTTACGTTTAATGTATGAAGCCAATCCAATGAGTATGCTAATGGAACAGGCTGGCGGTGCATCAACGACTGGTCGTGTCCGCATTCTTGAAATCGAACCTACAAATCTGCATCAACGTGTTCCTGTCATCATTGGCTCAAAAAATGAAGTTGAGCTTGTGACCAGCTACCACCACTAATTTTTAAACGGCAGTTGATCCTTGATTGACTGCCGTGGACTTTCTTCTTATGCCAACCATCTTCCTTGAATCCAAAGACAATCCTAAAATCAAAAACTTACGCGGTTTAATTGAACAGAATTCTTATCGAAAAAAACAAGGACAGACTGTGCTTGAAGGCACGCACCTGTGTCTTGCATGGTTACATGAAAACAAGAAAATCAATTCGATCTTCACGACTGAACATGCTTTAGAGCATCCTGATTTCGACATTATTTTAAACAAATATACTGGTGTGGTCTTTGTCATTGGTGAATCGCTTTATAAAGACCTGAGTACCTTAGGCACTTCAATTGCCTGTATGGCGATTGTGGATATTCCAAGCTCAAACCAGGCACTTGATTTTACGGCTGACACCCTGATCCTTGAAAATGTGCAGGATCCCGGCAATGTCGGTACCCTGCTACGTTCAGCAGCAGCTGCCGGTATTGATCAGGTCATTTGTACCAAGGGTTCAGCATCTCTTTGGTCACCACGGGTATTACGTGCAGGTATGGGCGCACATTTTTCTTTGCAAACTTTTGAAAATATTGCACTAGAAGACCTTTTACCGCAATTCAAGATTCCGGTATATGTCACCAGCTCACATCGTTCTAGCAGCCTGTATAGCAAGGACTTGCATAAAGCCTGCGTCTGGATTCTGGGCAATGAAGGCCAAGGTGTATCTGACTATGCCCTGCAACATGCCGAAGCGGTGACTATTCCACAGCCAGGTGGACAGGAATCCCTGAATGTTGCGATTGCAGGCTCTATCTGTTTCTTTGAGATGGTACGTCAACGTATCTAATACGGTATTTAGGTTACATTGTTTTAATTCCAGTCAGTGTATTTATAAAATAGATTACACTACAAAAATAATAAGTTTTATTGTCAACCAAATCGTTATTCCCAACGTTATATGCACATGAACTTGGGAATAATGGTGGGTATCCAATGACAGGATTTTCCATCTCTATGGATTTAGCACCGAAACCGTTGCAGTCACAAGATGCGAGTATTCTAAAGAGTACGGCAGAGTCTCGCCTGAAAAATTTCATGCAGGACGTGACTGGGCGTGCTTTGGTGATGATGGAAAGTGCGACTCAAGGACAACATGGAATCGCAATGGATCTGGTTCAGGAAGCTTTTATTTCTTTGCATAAATCTTATGCAGAGAAAAGCACTGAAGAGTGGTATCCCCTGTTCTATACGATTCTGAATAACAAATTACAGGATTGGCGTCGTAAAGAAGCACGTCGCAACCAGCCATTTTCCTTTTTCAAAAAAGTCAGCTTCGATGACGACGAAGTCGAATTTGACAATCTGGTAGATGAATCTACGCCCTCACCTTTAGAATTTCTGGATCAGGCAGTAACTGCTGAAGAAATTCAGGAGGCGGTTGCCAAATTACCTGTGCGTCAGCAGCAAGCATTTATGCTCAGAGCCTGGGAAGGCTTTGATACTCAAACTACAGCGCAAATTATGAACTGTACAGAAGGCAGTGTGAAAACCCATTATCACCGTGCTATTCAAGGTCTACGTGCCTCTCTAGCACACTTAAATCCATATCTGGGAGGATCATCCGAATGAAGCAAGATGATTTCTTAAAGCAAGTAACTTCCAAACTTGATGGACTGGCACAGCACCACAAAGATAAACCGGTGGTGATGAATCATGTGCTGGAGCATATTCATGACGCACAACATTCACGCTTTGCATTTCTAAAAATGTCTGGCTTTGCTTTGGCTGCTGCGATTGCTGGTGTGGTAGTGCTACCGAATATTGTTAGCCATAACGAACCTCAGACTCAGGCAGTATCCACCCCCAAACTCTCTCCACAGATGCTTGAAGATCTGGAAATGTTAATGGTTTTAGGTGAGGACAAAGTTCCACATGGCAGCTAAAAGATTAGCAATTGCATTTTGTGCATTCAGCTTCCTGCAAACCAGCTTTGCGGGATTTGAACGTTTTTGGATTTTTTCCAAAGATGCCAATACGCAGGTCAACGAAACTTGGGATACCCTTTCTGATTCCGAACAACTGGCATTAATCAAACGTTATCAGTCCTTAAAAGAAATACCTGAACAGCAACGTATTAATTTACAGCAACGCATGGACTGGTTCACTCAGCTTCCTGAAGCTGAAAAGCAGCGTATGCGTGAAACCTGGCAAATGATGAGCAGTCAGGAACGTAAGGAGTTAGGTGCGCGGATGCAAAAAGCAACGCCAGAAGAACGACTGGCGATCCGTGAAGAATATATCCAGAAATACCAGCAACTCACTCAACCTAAAACTCATTAATTTTAATTAAATAAAAAAGCCTCCATCTGGAGGCTTTTTTTCATACTGCAATTATTTTCTAACTCGGCGATATCCTGCCAGACCTAATAATCCGAACAATCCCCAAATTCCAAATGAACCACCACCACTTGATGATGTATTGGTATTTTTAGCCGTATTTTTTAAGTTAATTCTAGCTGTATCTGACATCAACTTATCTGCATCAAAAACATGATACTGCATATCATAATCTGACTGACTAAAAGTATTTTTCACACTAAAGGTCAATTTTCCACCATAACAGGTTTCACCTGCAAAATTCCCTGGGCATGGTCCTTCTCGCTCTGCAGAAAGGCTTACTCCAGCAGGGAGCTTGACAATGCGAATTGGAATCTCACGACCATCTTTATCACGATAGAAAGCAGCCTTGCCATTCATCCGTAGACCATCCCCATCATCACTGTCATTCTCTAAGGGATTCACAATTACGGTCAGATTGTTTTCTGCGCTAATTCTATATTCGTCATTTTTTACAATCGGTTTAATATTTACAAATGCGCCCTGCAAAATACCTGTACTGCTGGCACCTGTCTGCTTGTCTTTAATTGTATAACGGCAATACTCCGTATCTGAGAGACTGGTTACTTTGCCATCAGTACGATACATCATGATACGGTTTAAATCAGGCTTCCATTCACATTTTAAATTTGGGTCATTAGGCGCACCTTGAACAATTAATGAACTGCCTGATCCAGATAAAGACCCTACACCTAAAGATTGCACTGTAATTTCATAATTTTGTGAATTTAATGCTTTAGCTTGTACTTGAGTATTATTTAAAGTTTCTTGAGGCATGACCAAACTAAATGGATTAACGTATATGGCACGATATTTCTGGTATTGCTTGGTATATTTTAAAAGATCCTCATATTCTTTTAGCTCTTCCTTTAAGCCCTGTATTTCTTCAGGTTTTGTATTCTTATCTGTCAGAATAGAATTAATATCATCAATATTATCCTGATAATAATCCAGCAACTCTGTTAAAGAACTATTTTTTAGACCAGAAATATCTGCTGCAGTTAAGCGCCGGATTTCGACCGACCCAATTTCACAGGAATTTTTTGCGTCCGGATTAAATAATAAGGTTGCCTTAGTCAACCGCTCAATTCCACGCTGATCAGTTTCTTCACAACTTTCTGTACCGATATTGACCAGATCCGTATTCGATTGTCGATCAATAGGATAATACATTCCTAAATAACGGTTATTTACAGAAGGTTCGATATAAGCAGTTAATAGATCTGTGATCTGATTACTGGATACATCAATATTCGTTGAAACACTATTTTCTGCCAATTCAGGTAACACACAGCGCGAGGAACCACTTGTATGGATCGCATTATAAGCAGTAAATAAATCTACATCCTGTTCTTTACTTGGGTTTCCACCATTCAAGGCATATTCACAAGACAAGCCCTGGTTAAAGGCCAACACGTTATAAGCCAGACTCGAATTACCAGTATTGTCATAAAAGATGGTAGAGTGAGCAGTATTTTCGACAATCGTGTTATTAATGGCACTAAAAGTGAAGAAAGAACTTAATGGACGGCTGATTTCATTGGCCATTCGGAAAATATGACCTGTGGCACTGGTCGTATTTTTTGCAATTGTAGAGTTACTAATATCAGCTTTGGCATAACCACAAAAGTCCAGAATACTGGCCGTATCAGTAGAACCATTTTTGACAATGCTGCTTGCACTAATTTCTAGCTTGGTCTCTGTACTGCCCAAATTCCCCACACAATCCATGGCCAAGACACTGCCATATGTAGCTGCTTTATTCTGATGAATTAAGGAATCCTGAATCCTGATAATTTTTTCATTATTCATTGCCACTGCATAAATTGCTCCCCCTTCTGCAGCCGCTCGTGAATTTACAATTTCACTATTCACGAGGCTTAGAGGACCGGCGACATAAAATGTTCCACCATTACCTTTATCCAGACTAGTTTTTGCAGCATAACCATCTTTCAGGATGATACCATTTACCACCATGCTGGCTTGGCTAGCGACCGTATTAAATAAGCGGGTTTTCCCTTGGCCTGAAATGGTGGTTGTTAAAGCCTCACGTATTGGATATAAAAAGGTAATAGGACTTCTTTGAGTATAATTGAAGGGTGATTTTCCCAAAACATTGACATGGGATTCAACAATAATTTCACTATTGAGTTTGTATTCCCCAGCTTCGAGTTGGATGACATCTGGAGCAGAACCGTCATTACGCAATGTACGGCCAACATTACACCCTCCATAGGATTTATCCAGCTTGGCTGTCTTAATGGCTTCACGCAGGGAACAGGCACTGGTATTTTCCCCATCCTCGTCAGCAAATGTAGTGACATATATGGTTTTATCTTCGGCTGCCATTAAACTCATGGCAGATAAAATCATGGCTGCAAGCAGTCCTTTTTTATAATTTTTCATGATTTTTCCTTAATCTTTTAATCTTCGACGTAGGCCGATCAACCCTATCAAGCCCATTAAGCCAGCGATTCCCCATGCCCCACCAGAGGTTTTCACAGACTTGTCTTTCATTTCATTTTTAGGTTCCTGTACAATCTGGGTACTTAAAACTAGATAAGGTTTGGACTTATTAAATCGTGTAGATGAAGTTACTACCTGAATTTCAAAAATGTCATCACCATGCCATTGTGAATCTGGGGTATAAACAACATTCCCATCAATATCAATGACTATTTTGCCCTTGGAAACAGTTTTGGTTTGGATAACCTGTAAGCAGCCATCTTGCCAAGGCGCACCCTTTGGATTCTCTCCAATAATGTTATTGCATTGTTCTTTAGGGATTAAATCACTATCTCCTAAAACAGATTCAATTGAAAACTTTGCAGTCTCTCCTTTTAGAAGATCCTGCCCAACCAGACTGGTAGATGTTGGAACTGTAATTTCAATCGCACCACGATCACAAAATAAGTTATCCAGTAAACGGTCTACACCGCGTTGGTCTACCGCCTCACAGCTTACTGAAGGATTGCTGCTATTGTAGCTAATCCCTCTATTTACAATCGGTGAATCACTGACCTGATTATAATTCAACAGGATACGAGGACGTAGATAGCCCAAGAACTGATCTTTAGGAACGCTATAAGGACATAGAATAGCATCATTATTTTGTTTTAAATTTAGACAGACACCTTCACTTTGATCTGAAGCCTCTGCAAACAAGCGAGTACCTGTCCAGATCTGGTTTGGATACGCAGCATCACCTGTACCACAAGATGCTGTCACTAGATTATTGTGAATCGTACTTTTATCCGTAGTTTCAATCTGACAATCCTGCGTACCATTTCTTAAAATAATACTATTCGCCACATAGGCTTTACCATTCGGGGCATTCATACGTAGTGCTGTACCCGTATTATCCACTATTGTCAGGTTATTGATTCCCACCCCATCAATCACATTGATCAGTGCTCCCTTATTTTTTAACAGGGTACTGCTTAGGACTTCAGCATTAATGGATTGAATATCGGCAGGATTATCGACTTGGCCCGCTGTATAAATATTGGTAGCATTATTATTCAGCGTCTGGTTATTCTTTAAAACGCTTTGATAAACCAGAAAGTATGGAAGCTGGCTATAGAGTATGCCACCCTGTTGCGCCTGATTATCTTCAATCAGGCTGGTTTTTATTTCGACAAAAGCAATCAGATTCTGGCCAAATTTCCCCACATTATAAATGGCACCACCTTGACTCGCAGCCCCCTTATATAAGCGGCTGTAATCAATTATCAATTTTCCTTTATTATGAATTAGGCCACCTTGTTCGGCACAGCTGCTTTTACCACAACCTTCAAGGTCGAGTTCTTTTAAATTGACTTGAATCAACTCTTCATCATTGCTAATACGGAAGAGATTATCTGTCCCTTTAATTTGAATATGAGCGTTATATAACCCCATTACCTTATCGGTACTACTAAATTCACCATCTACTTCTGCGATAGATTTAATCGTTACTGATTTCTTGATCGGAATATGCTTATTCAGTACATAGGTCGTTTTTTCTTTTAAGATAATGGTGCCAATAGCATTTTCGCCACCACAGCCCATATAACCTTCTTTAGCCAGGCCACGATTCACATATTCAACAGCTTCTCGAAGTGAACATTCCTTGTCATCTTTTTCAATGTCTTCTGTGGTAGTTACAATAATTTCTGCACTATATGCCTGCCCCGCCATACATAGCAAAGCCATGCCTATGCTCTTCTTGAGCATACCCTTCTCCTTAATTTTTTATTTCTTTCTTTTTCTTCTAAAGTTGCATCTTCCTTGCAACAGCGAATTATTTTGCCTTACTTTCGCATAGACTGAGTAATTACTCAAGATGTTTTATAATTTAACGATATTCATCAATTAATGCATAAATCTGCCGCAGGTTAGCATTGCTGACTTTCAGCTTTTCGCCTTTAAGTAATTGAATAATCTGTTCTAATGTTTGCAAAAGTACGGAAGTTTGATGTGGTCCGTGATTCAGCAAATAATCAAAAATCTGTGGGTCAAGATGAATACCACGTCGGTCCAATACCGAGGATACCAAGGCAAATCGGTCAGCATAAAGACTGCCATTTGGGACACGAACACTGACTGCCTGCGTGAGTCGGGACTGCAAATCAGGCAATTCAAGTTTTAATTCAATGGGCGCCAAACGGGAAGAAAATACCAACTGACCACCGCCTTCATCATTATAATTAATCAAGTGAAAAACGGCGCGTTGCCAGTGTGGAACCCCACTAATGGCTTCAATATCATCTAGTGCGATCAAGTCAAACCGGTCCAGTGAAGTAATCGCTTCAGTGGGCGCATCCAGAAGTTCCAGCAAAGACACCTGTATAGCGGTTTTGCCGATTTCCAGATAAGAATCACAGATGGCAGAGAGTAAGTGACTTTTCCCTGTTCCAGCTCCGCCATACACGTAAAAGCGGCTGATTAGGCCTGCATGCAGCTGTCGGACTGCATCAATTACATGACCCCATCCCGGGCCCGAAAAATCACTAATTCGGGCATCGAGTTGAGGTTCTATATCTAGCTGCAATTGACGCATATGATTCTGATGGCCTTATGAGTCTTTATGAAGAGGTACATTCATCTTACTTGATTTCTCTCCCTCTTGCAGTGGTTTTGCTTCTGACTTTTTCATTTCAATATCAACATCTAAGTCTGAAGTTTCTACGCTTAAGGAACCTGTAGCCGGATCATTCATGACGACTGCCTGATTTCCATAAAATGATGTGCATTCATAATATTCACGTGCATGTCTCAGCAGAACCACAATTACCGCTGCAACTGGTAGAGCAATCAGCATTCCCAGGAAGCCAGCCAGTTGTGCACCCGCCAATACCGCAAAAACCACAGCAACTGGAGATAAACCTATTTTATCGCCGAGCAGGAATGGCTGTAATACATAGCCTTCTACTGCCTGGCCGACCATAAATACGACACCCACCAGAACCAGTTGCCACCAGTCAATCCCGAATTGCAGAAAGGTCGCAATGACAGCTGCAATAATCCCGACCGCAAATCCCAGATAAGGAATAATACTGGCCAGACCTGCCACCATGCCAATAATCAGACCAACTTCAAGACCAATCAATTGCAAACCAATCGCATAAACGATCCCCAGCAGAATCATCACCAGAAATTGTCCTTTCACAAAGGCCCCAAGTACACTGTGACATTCACCGACGATTCTTAATGTACTTTGTTCATAGGGACGTGGAATCAGGCGACGTAAGCTTTCCAGCATACGATCCCAATCCAGCAGGAAATAGAATGCAATAATTGGAATCAGGACAATCGTACCGCCAATCTGCAGAAAGTTAATTCCAGATTGTGCAAGGCGTAGCAGGAAGGCCTGAATGCTGTCGGCACTATAATTGGTTTGCACATAGTCCATGACCACATCAGAAATCTGTGTGGTATCAATTTCCATTTCAACGACATTGAAGGTATTCGACAGCCACGGCAAAAAGGTTGAATTAATCCAGCCAATGACTGCAGGTATATTGTCACGCGCATAAATCAGCTGCTGCCAGATCAGCGGGACCAGATACCAGATCGCCAGAATCATAACGATCCCGATTCCAGTAAAAACGATACTAATAGAGAGCCAACGTGGCAGACCGATATCGTGCAGTTTATCTACCAGCGGGCTGAACAGATAAGCCATTAAAAACGCTGCAACAAATGGAATTACAACGGGTTTTAGTAAATATAGAATCCACAACAACAAAGCTATCCCAGCTAGGATAAACACGCGACGCAATGTGCGATCTACCATAAAGTTTCGCCTTCTCTCTATTAATCGTTATAAAAAGTAAAATATTTTAATAAAGATAGCATTTTAGGGCATAAATACCATAAGAGTTTTGCATATTCAGGTTATAATCCCCCGCGCGAATGCGGAGACTTCATTATGAGCAACTCAACTTCTACCCCAAACACTGGTTTAAGCTACAAAGATGCAGGTGTCGATATTGAAGCGGGAGACGCGTTAGTCGACCGAATCAAGTCCGTCGCTAAGCGTACTAAACGTCCTGAAGTAATGGGCGGATTAGGCGGTTTCGGCGCCCTTTGTAAAATCCCTAAAGGTTATGAAGAACCTGTTCTCGTATCAGGCACAGATGGTGTTGGTACAAAATTACGTCTGGCACTGAATTTGAACCGTCATGACACCATTGGTCAAGATCTGGTTGCAATGTGTGTGAACGACCTTCTCGTTTGTGGTGCTGAACCACTCTTCTTCCTGGACTATTATGCGACTGGTCACCTAAATGTGGACGTGGCTGCAAATGTCGTAACAGGAATCGGTGCTGGCTGTGAACTTGCTGGCTGTGCACTGGTTGGTGGTGAAACTGCTGAAATGCCAGGCATGTACGAAGGTGAAGATTACGATCTTGCAGGCTTCTGTGTCGGTGTAGTTGAGCAAAGCAAAATTATTGATGGCTCTAAAGTAAAAGCGGGTGATGTACTCATTGGTGTTGCATCTTCGGGTGCACATTCAAACGGTTATTCTTTGCTTCGTAAAATTCTTGAAGTTAAAAATGTTGACCTGAATCAAATCGTTGATGGTCGTCCACTTGCTGATGTTGCAATGGAGCCAACACGCATTTATGTGAAATCGATTCTTGAACTGCTAAAACAGGTTGATGTACATGCAATGGCACACATCACTGGTGGCGGTTTACCAGGCAACCTGCCTCGCGTATTACCAAACGGTGCTCAAGCAGTCGTAAATGAATCTTCTTGGGAGTGGCCTGAGCTGTTCAAACTTCTTCAACGTGAAGGCGGTGTAGAGCAGTTCGAAATGTATCGTACCTTTAACTGTGGCGTAGGTATGGTTCTTGTTGTTGATGCAGCAGAAGCAGACAAAACTGTAGAGTTACTCAACGGTTTGGGCGAGAAAGCATGGGCAATGGGTCACATTGCAGATAATGCCGAGTCTGTAGAAGGCGCTGACGAAAAAATCCGTGTGATCTTCGCGTAATTTCGCATGATTAAAATTGCTGTACTTGTTTCAGGCAGTGGATCGAACCTGCAAGCCCTGATTGATGCCAATCTGTCAGGAGAAATTGTCGGGGTGCTTTCCAACAAGCCTGAAGCATTTGCTTTAGAGCGCGCTCATAAAGCAGGAATTCCGACTGCAGTCATTGAACATAAGCAGTATCCAAGCCGGGAAGCTTTTGATGATGTCATGCATCAGCAGCTTCTGGACTGGGATGTTGATCTAGTGGTACTTGCGGGCTTTATGCGAATTTTAAGTGAAAAATTTGTGAAAGCCTGGGAAGGAAAAATGCTGAATATTCACCCTTCCCTTTTGCCATATTACAAAGGCATGCATACCCATCAGCGCGTCCTGAATACCGGTGATGTTCTGCATGGTTGTACAGTGCATTATGTCACTCCCGAACTGGATGCTGGGCAAGCCTTAGCACAGGGTGTGTTAAAAATATCGCATCAAGATACGACTCACACTTTAGCTCAGCGTGTACATGTACTGGAACATCTGATTTACCCACAAGTGGTAGAATGGATCTGTAATGGGACAATTCAGCATACTGAACAAGGTGTGTTGTACCGTAATGCAAAAATGCAGGAACCCGTTCAATTCTGCAAATTCTAAAAGTCCAAATATAAAAAACGCATCCTCGGATGCGTTTTTTATATTTCTTTAGATGAGATGAATTTTAAGCAGACTGTTGCTGAATCAGTTGTTTGACCAGACTCGCTACTTGCTCAGGCTGCTCCAATGGGAACATATGCCCACCATCTACCACTGTAAATGGAATGCCAAATTTCTTTTGCACTTGCTGCGGAAATTTGCGCGCCAAAAATGGACCTTTCTTGGCAACCACCAGATGCACTGGTACTTTTGGTTTAGCCTGAGGTAACCACCATAGCGATGGATTAGTTCTAAAGATATTTACTTCATCCATTTTAGGAATGGTGAGTTCAACTCCACCTCGAACTGGATCATCCTTTAAGGCATAGTCAATATAAGCCTGGAAGCAATCTGCATCAAAATCCTGATAAAAGCCTTTTGGACGTAACAGTTCAGCTGCCTGTTCCCGAGACTCCCAATGATCACGACGGCGTTTCGACAAACCTGCAGGTGACATCTGGTCCAGTGCTTTTAAGCGGAAAGTTTTTGCAATATGCAATGCAAAGGCTTCTTTACCCATGATCATCGGTGGATCAAGCATAATCATTTGCGAAAAAAGTTCCGGACGCTGTAAGGAGGCCTGAAAACTCAGGACTGAACCTAATGAATGCCCCAAACCAATCACTGGACGTCCATGAGACTGACGTACAATACTGTCAATCACCTGCTGAGTCAGACTTTTCCAGTGATTATCAATCGGATAACGCTTATCAGGCCCTAATAGCGGCACATAGATAATATCGTAATCATCTTGCAGTCCTTCAAACAGCTTTTGATAGACTTTAGATGGCACACCATTGGCGTGCGCAAAATGAATCAATGGTTTCATTGTAATGTCGTTTTATTTTCTGACTGAAGTTTCTGTGACACTGAAGTTGCAATTCCTTCACCAATCGATGAGCCCATACGACCCAATACTGACTCAAATGGACTATATTCAATAGTGTAATTAAGTGCTTTTTCAGTTTTTAGTTCACGCTTCAAAGTATTTAAACTGCCAATACGGTCTGCAATACCCAATTTTACCGCCTGTTCACCGGTCCAGAACAGACCAGAGAAAATAGCAGGATCAGTCGATTTTAATTTCGCTCCACGCCCCTGCTTTACAGCATTAATAAAGTGACCATGCACATTATCCAGCACACCTTGTACATGCGCTTTTTGCGCAGGATCAACCGGCTGTGTCATTGACAGCAAAGCTTTATTTTCACCTGAAGTCATGGTGCGGTCTTCAACTCCAAGTTTTTGCAGCAGGTTATTCACACCATAGTTCGGCATGATCACACCGATTGAACCGACCAGACTCGATGGATTGACAATGATTTCATCTGCAGCAGATGCAATATAGTAAGCACCAGAAGCCCCGGTATCACCAATCACGGCATAGAGTTTTTTCTCAGGATGCTGTTTTTTCAGATACTGGATTTCCTGCCAGATTTCATCTGACTGGACTGGTGAACCACCCGGTGAATTAATATTTAAAACAACAGCCTTACTTTGCTTGTTTTCAAAGGCTTTTTTAAGTGATTTGATGGTATTACTACTGTTTACGCTTTGCTTGTCTGCGGCAATCGTACCAATAATATCAACCACAGCAATGTGTGCACCTGCGCCTGCACTCGGATCAGAAGCACTCATGCTACAGCCTTTACCCAGCGCAAGAATGACAACCAGCAGATAAGCAAAGGTTAGAAATTTAAAGAAAATCCCCCAGCGACGTGCCCGTCGTTGCTCTTCTACTGAAGCTAAAACTGCTTTCTCCAGCAGTTTCCATTCTGGGCCAGTCGGCTGAACTGGTTGTTGCGTATTTTGTATTTGATTTTCAGGTTTTGGTGGCCAATCGGACATAAATAATCCAATAAATTAATTTATATTGAACCCATTATATACACCGAAAAGGGTAATTCTGTCTAAAGAAACCGTTTTCGCCTATAATAAGTGCTATTCTTTTTTATTTTATCAATATTACAACTCAATGACTGAACGCAGCTCAAAGAATTCAGCTTACGGTTTACTCAAATATATTAGCCGCCAACCGCTTTCAGTTTCCCGATGGATTGCGCGTATTCTTGCCTTAATCGTTAATATTTTTAAAGTTTCTAAAACTTCTGATGTAATTCGCCTGAACCTTGAGATCAGTTTGTCTGAACTGTCGACACTGGAAAGAGAACGGATTACCCGTGCTGCGATTCGCAATGAACTGATGTCTTATTTTGAATTTTTTAGTATTTGGGGCTCTACTAATCAGAAAAATATTGAGAGAGTGCATAAAGTTATAGGCGAAGATTTACTGCATGATGCCTTGGCACAAAATAAAGGTCTGGTATTGATTGTGCCGCACTTTGGCACTTGGGAAATTATGAATGCCTATGTTGCGCAATTCACTTCAATGACCATCATGTATAAACCTGTAAAAAATCAGGCAGCGGATCAATTTGTTCGTGCAGCACGTAGCCGCGAACAGGCCAATCTGGTACCGACAGATGAGTCTGGTGTACGACAGATTTTCAAGGCATTGAAGCAAGGTGGTACTACTGTCATTCTGCCGGATCATACACCCAACGTTGGCGGTGAATATATTCCTTACTTTGGCGTTCCTTTGGCTACCAGCAATCTGAGTGCCAAGCTGATCCAGAAAACTAAAGCTCGTGCCCTGTTCCTTTATGCCCTGCGTAATGAGGATGCTGGCTTTGATATTCATATCGAGACCATAGATGAAAAAGTTTATCAGGGAGATGCTAATCAGGGTACAGGTATCATCATCAACACGATTGAAAACCTGATTCAGCGTCATCCTGAACATTATCACTGGAGCTATAAACGCTTTAGAGCTCACGAAGATCTGGGAAATATTTATAAGCTTGATCATGACCAAGCTTTGTCCAAAGTGAACCAGTTAAGAACTTCTAATCCGGCTCCTGTTGAACTATCTGTAGAATCAGTCATTTAGATTTTGTTTTTGTAACCACTTCCAGCGACTTCTTTCAGTTTCTAGAATAATTTGAGTTCCTTGCTGATAGAAATGCAGGCTGCCATGCTCGGCTGTAGTCAATAGAGGAATATCCAATTCTTTGAGACGCTGTTGAGTCAACTGACTTGGATGCCCATAACGATTAAATTTTCCCGCAGAGGCAATCGCCAGTTTAGGACGATAATGCTGCAAGAATTGATAAGCTGAACTGTGCTGACTGCCATGATGGCCTAATACCAAAACATCCACTTTTAAATCTGGATAGTCTTTGAGTAACTGATATTCAGTCTGCCAACCTGCATCTCCCATTAGCAGAAAACTTTGATAAGGCCAGGCATTTTTGAGCTGCAAATAGACCACACAAGACAGGTCATTTTTATTGAAATTAGCGGTATTTAATTGTTCTAGTTTTGGTGCAATGACCTTAATCTGCAGATCATTCTGCCATTGCCACTGCTGTCCCTGATAACATAATTGAAAGTTTGAAGCGATTGCAGTTTCGGTCACTTCATTGGCATAGATATTCTGAATCTTGAGCTGGTCTTTAATGCTGTGATAAGCACCACTATGGTCCTGATCCAGATGCGTTAAAATCAGTTGATCCAGTTGAGAAACACCTTGTACCGACAGAAATGGTATGATCACCTGCTTCCCAATACTAAATTTTTCCTCATCATAATAACCGCCCATATCGATCATCATGTTATGGATTCCATGACGAAGGAATATCGCCTGTCCTTGACCGACGTCCAGCACTGAAAGCTGAAATGGTGGATGATAGAATTGAGGAATACAAATTGGTACCGCCGCGACAGCTATCCAGGATTTTGGTAATACGCCTCGTGGTAAGAATAAAATCAGCAAAGACAGGATGCATAGACCAATCATCCAGAGATTCATCGCAACTGGTATTAACTGCGGTTTAAACCAGTGATCCAGCAGATTTAAGAAGCCCAACAGGATATTCAGCAACAGATCATTAAGCTGAAATAGCATGCTTGACACCGGTTCAGCGATAAAAAATATCATCGCTGCCAGAATATCGATCGGTACAATCAGCAGACTGATCCAAGGGATTGCGACCAGATTGCTGAACGGCGTGATCCAAGCAATCTGCTTAAAAAACAGCATCATTAAAGGAAATAAAGCGAGAAAGATTTTCCACTGTGATTCCACCAGCACTTTAGCTGCAAAATACAGTTTTTGTATTGCTGTCTGATTTTGCTCGGATGGTCGCTGTTGAATGGTCTGATAAATTCTGAGCAATACAAAACAGGCCCCATAGGACAGCCAGAAAGCCGTGGACAAAATACTAAAGGGATCAATGAATAACAGTAAGGCAGCGCTCAGAATCAAAAGTTTTAAAGCCTGCAAATTTTGTCGGAGCAGCATGAGAAGAACGCCAATCATACAGATCAGCAGAGTGCGGATTGCCGGGATTTCAAAACCCACAAAGGCACAGTACAGCACCACACAAAACAGAAAAGGCAAAGCCAGAAAATACTGGCGTGGCCATCTTAGATAAAGCTGAGGCATACTTCGAGCAATGAATAATCGAAGTACGGAGCAGACCATCAGGGCAAAGATCAGCACATGTGGGCCAGAAATCGCGAGTAGGTGACTCATCCCCATACGTCGAAATTGCTGCTCAGTTGCAGGATTTAAAAGGCTTTCATCTCCGGTGAGCAAAGCCAGAAGCAGACCTTTATTTTGTACAGGTTGCTTTGCTATGAACTCTCTTAATTGCAGCCGTTCTTGTTCTACCCAAAGTAGAAATTGCTGAGTTAAAGCTCTTTGCTCTCGAATACACTTACTATGCCCCAGTGTAGAAACAGTAGCTGAATCAAGTTGCTCTATCTGCTTGATCCGGAAACCGGCCATCACATTTTGTTGCAGTGCCCATTTTTCAGCATCAAAAGCACCGGGCGTTGCATAACTGTGATTAGGACGTACCTGACCTTGCAGCCGGTAATACTGACCCAGTTCAAGCGTATTTAAATTTTCATGATTCGCTGATAGTTGTGAAGTATTCGGAGGTTTTACAGATAGAAAACCCATCCAGGTTACCGTGCGTCCATCATGGTTTAATACTTCCAAAGGCTGCTGTATAGATTGATCACCGAGTTTATTCAAGCGTTTGACATAAACGATAATGTCTTTTTGCTGTACTTCATGCTCGACATTTAATAGCCGTTGGCTGAGCTGTTGATTGGCATAACCATGTCCCAGAAATATCCCGATTAGAATCCAAGTGCCAACCAGCACTCCTTTATGTAAGGAATTTTTTAGAAGCGCATTAAACTTAGAACTACAGAAATAACAGAGCACAGCAAGAAATATCACTGAGATTGAATTCAACTCAATACTCAGAAAAGATTTTCCCATACAAGCCAGGCCTAAAATCCAGCCCAGACACAGCCATTGCAACATGAAAATTTTCTTTTTTATTATTATGTACAGGCAATAATAAAGCCCACCGAGGTGAGCTTCAATTAAAGAGGATTATTCCTGCAATTAGTCATTCATCCATAGACCATCACGCATATGTAGAATCCGGTCTGCCGAATGTGCCAATTGTTCATCATGGGTCACAATTAACATGGCCATATTGAATTCGCTACGTAATTCCGTCAGCAACTCAAAGATTTTATCGGCTGTTTTACGGTCCAAGTTACCTGTTGGCTCATCTGCCATCATTAACTTCGGCTTGGTGACTACAGCACGTGCAAGCGCTACACGCTGACGCTCACCACCGGAGAGTTCACCGGGTTGATGGGTTAAACGATGGGTTAACCCAACACGTTCCAGCAAGTATTCTGCCTGCTGTTTCGCTTCTTTAAACTTGACGTTTTTACGCAGCATCAATGGCATCGCGACATTTTCTAGCGCAGTAAACTCTGGCAATAAATGGTGGAATTGATATACAAAGCCCAAATTTTCATTACGGACATAGCCACGGTCTGCTTCAGATAAATTGTCAAAACGGCGACCATTGACCATCACCTGTCCGGCAGAAGGACGATCCAATCCTCCGAGAATATGCAATAAGGTACTTTTACCGGAACCACTTGAACCGACAATAGAAACAAATTCCCCGGCCTTTACCTGTAATGAAATCCCTTTGATCACATCAACCGTAGATTTTCCATCTGTAAAAGATTTCTCGATATTTTGGGCATCTAGAACCAGATTACTCATAACGCAATGCCTCCGCCGGTTGAATTTTAGCAGCACGGAATGCTGGATAAATAGTGGCTAAGAAACTTAAAGCAAGTGACAGACCTACAATCACGACCACATCCTGCCAGCGCAGATAAGAAGGTAGGTAGTTGATGAAGTAAGCATCAAACATATTCAGGCCAAGTGAATTGTTTAACCAGCCAATAAAACTACTGATGCTAGTGGCGGCAATAATCCCGAGGATGGCGCCCGCACAGGTACCGATCACGCCAATCACAGTACCTTGAACCATAAAGATTCGGGTAATCGTGGCAGGTGAAGCACCCAAAGTACGTAAAATTGCGATATCCGATTTTTTATCTGTGACCACCATCACCAGTGAAGACACGATATTAAATGCTGCGACCAGAACAATCAGGAATAATAATAAGCTCACCATCGCTTTTTCCATCTGGATTGCACTGAACAAATTACCGTGAGTATAAGTCCAGTCAGAGGCATAGAAGTTACCCGGTAAATCACGCACAATTTCCTGAGAAACCTGAGGAGCAGCAAAAATGTCATCCAGCTTCATACGTACGCCTTGTGCACCATCTGGCAGACGTAACAAGGTTGAAGCATCATTCAGAGCAATATAGCCCATCATCGAATCAACTTCTGCACCAATGCTGAAGATCCCGACCACTTTAAAGCGTTTAAAACGGGGTACGACACCCGCTGGTGAAGGCGTCGCTTCAGGCAGAACCAAGGTAATGTTATCATTCAAGCCTACGCCCATGGCATCTGCCATTTGCTTGCCTAAAACAATCCCAAATTCACCTTTTTTCAGGTTATCAATACTACCCTCGACCATATGGTTCTGGATGATCGAAACTTTCTTCTCATACTTTGGTTCAATCCCGCTGACCATAATTCCGGCAACTTGCCCTTGAGCCGTGAGCATCCCTTGTAACTGGGTAAACGGAGCCACACCTTGAACGTGTTCATGCCGCTCAATCTGCTTTGCAAGTTCAGGCCAATTTGTTAGAATTTGCGTCGAAGAAACAGTGGCTTGAGGAACCATCCCCAAGACGCGATTTTTCAACTCTCGGTCAAAACCATTCATGACAGACAAAACTGTAATGAGGACTGCTACACCGAGCGTGAGACCGATCATTGAGACCAATGCGATAAAAGAAATGAAGTGGTTACTACGCCGTGCGCGAGTATATTTCAACCCTATATACAGCGAGATTGGTTTGAACATAACCATCTAGTCCGAGGTAATAAATTATGGAAAATGTACAGCATCCAAACGGATCCACTGAAAGACGAGTCATGTCTCGAATCGATGCTGCTTTACGAATCAATTATCAGATTATTTCCGATGATGTTGCCTTGAATGACCCTTACGATGCTAATTTCGTATTGCCCCGCTATTTTCTACTACTTGCAGAGCTAGATCAATTTGATCATGCAGTTAACTACGAATTAGAACAATTATCTGAAAAAGATCAACAAATTACTCGAATCTTATCCTTATTCAACCAAAAATTAAACCTTATTACCGGTTCTTTGTATGACGCAATTGTACAAAGCATGTTACCTGTACCGGAACATGTGAACTTTTCAGAGACTGGTTTTAGCTTCTTTAGCGATCAGCCGATTAGTGAAGGAACCTATCTGCATGTGACTTTAAGTCACCCGGAAAACTTCTTCCACATCGCGGCAACCGCTCAGGTGGCCTACAGTCGTGCAGAAGAAAACGGAAAATATCGTACGGGTGCTTATTTCATTACCTTGCACCCTCAGGATCGCGTCAAACTGGGCGAATGTGTGAAAGCCAGCTTTGCTTAAGACTGGCATCTATCTTTTTATTAAAGGCGGGCTTTATAGCTCGCCTTAATTTCTTTAGCGAAATATACCACTAAGCCGAACAATAAAATTACTACACCCACCAAAGCAATGAGCGGCAATTTCTCATTATTCAATAATACGCCTACCAGCAAGGCCAGCATCGGTGTCAGGACTGTAGTTAAAGATAAGGTGGTTGGCTTAATTTTCTGTACCAGCTTGAAATAACAAAACATCGCAATCAGCGAAGCCATAATTACCGCATACACCAGACCAAATAAGGACTTGGCATGTGGCATAGCAGTGGGTGCGTATTGCCAGATAAATGGCAACATACCGATAGAGAAAACGACTGACAAACCAATCGAACCGGCCGCCTGTGCCATAGGATCAATAGGTGCATTGATTTTCTTCACCCAGAACATGGATACGCAATAAACTAATACCCCAACCAGAGCGATCACGATTCCAATTGGCTGTATATGCTGATCTGCATCGCCTAGACAGATCACCGAAAGTCCGGTTAAAGCAATTCCCATCCCCAGCCATTGATTCAGCGAAAGCTGCATCTGAAAAACAAAACGCCCAATCAGGCCTGAAATGAGGGGTGCCAAGCCGAACATTAAGGCAATGATGCCAGAACTTAAATAATCCGTAGACCAGTAAGTAAAAATTTGCGAGCCGATAAAACTGCATGCACCCGCCAAGTAACTATGTAGGGAAACACGATCAAGCGGTAATCTGGTTTTAAATAACCACAGTAATACTAAGGCTAAAGGAAGTGCTAGAAAAAACCGGATCGCCAATGCCCACATCGGATGCAAATCTTCCACACTCCAGACAATCGCGAGCGGTGTGGTGGACCAGATGAAAACCAGCAAGGCATAGGTCAACATCAGGTTACTTTTTGGGGGCATACTTGATCTCGTTTTTTATTTAATCGCAGTTTTACGTTTCTGTTTTTGAATGGTTTGATCTAGAGAGCTGGAAAACTCACGCTTATCACGTTCAGAAATCGGCGGTGGACCCCCGGTTTGTACACCAGCACCACGCAAGGTATCCATAAAATCACGTAAATGCAGACGTGCTTTGACATTGGCCACTGTATAGATTTCACCACGCGGGTGAATCGCTATACCGCCTTTCTCGATGACTTGAGCAGCCAAAGGAATATCCTGCGTCACCACAATGTCATGCTCTTTCATACGATCGATAATTTCCTGATCTGCCGCATCTGCCCCGCTCATGACCTGAATAGAATTGATGCGAATCGACGGGGTAATTCCTACCGGTTGATTAGCCACAAAAGTGACTTCAAGCTGATAACGATCGGAGGCACGAATAATCACATCTTTCAGAATACGAGGTAATGCATCTGCATCGACCCAAAGTTTGAATGGCAACACACAGCTTTCCATAAGGGAGAAATTTGGACTAGTGTAGCAAATCAGAGGATGCAGGTTGATGCTTAAAACTGCTCTTTCTCTGAATATCCTGGTCTTTAAATACTCAACTCAGCCGTATTAAATGAGTCAGCCACTCACAACTAGAAAAATATTTGACTTCACATGATTTGCATTTTAATTTTTAAATTCATTCGATTGACTTGAAAAATCGCAATGACCCTCGATTAACTATAAATAAGTCATCCAAGATCAATTGTGCATATGAAAAAACAGAATAGCCCAGAGATCATCACTATTGATGATCAGAATTTCGGTAGTCATGTCGAACATTGGACCTTACTTACTGAAAACCCAGGCACAGATGTTCCCCAATGGTTAGGCAAAGCCCTTGATGCACCTGTAATGCCGATGGGCTTGTGTACACAAGAATGCGATATGGATGAAACCACCTGGCTGATTCAGGGACCGAGCAAAGCTGCGGTACAATTAAGCCAAGTGATTGCCGTAGAAAATAACAAGCCACAGGCTGTGAAAACCGCATTTCCAGGCTTTGACAGTCCTTACCAGGTAAAAGCCACGATTGACCGGATTATTTCTTGTAAATCCGATACCCAAGCTGTGTTGCGTCTCAATCTGGGTGCCAACAATATCATCTATGCCTTTGATACGCTGTACAGCGTCAACCGGTCGCATTATGAAAAAGACCAGTCTTATATCGTCAACTTAAATGCCTGGGCTTATGAACTGGAAGTGGTGACTGATCATGAACATTTAGTCGTGGATGATCCTGCCTCTATCAAACATCACCGTGCCCTGAATGCAATTCTTGCGGAAAATAATGGTGTTGCACCAGATAACTTACAGGAACAGATTGATGCCTGGGAGCCAAAGTCTGAAGAAGACAAAGAACCGGTAACAGTTGATTTCTCCAAAATGGTCGCTTACCTGTATGGTGAGACCATGGGTCAGGAAGATGAAGCTTGGTTTCAGGGCAATATTGTCGGTAAAACTTCAATGCAGTTTATGGATCAGGACTACACGCTGTATGATGTCACCCTGATTCATGATGAAGGCCAGCCGGCTACCTTGATCCGTGTAGCCACCCGCAATGACAAGCATAAAGATTTCCAGATTGGTCAATATATTCGGGGCAATCTGTGGATTCAGGCCAATATCTATCGAAAAGCAGCTTAAGCTGAATATCCAGATCGGAGGCTCATATTTTTATATGAGCCTCCTGTTTTTTATTTATTTTACTGCGATATTCTCTCAATTCTGATTATTTTTTATCCATAATTAAAATCAGAATTAATGGATTTCGAATTCATTAAAAATAGATTTATCCACAGATTTAAATTCAAACAAATTCATTTTCAATGTTATCTTAAACTGAATAATCATATTAAAAACATCATAAAAATAATGACTTAATATAATAGTCCTATTTTTCTGAATATATTGAGGCCAGTTATTTAAATAAAATTAATACTTTATGAAGTTTAGTTAAGAATGTACTTTATTTAATCAATTTTTTATGGTAAAAATACGATCAACAAATAATCATTTACGATAAATAGATCGGATAATAAATATCTATGAAAATCGTTCAAGAAGAAAATTTACAGCAGGTTGAGCATCATCTTGGCTCGCGTTATCAGCTTGATATGATGTCATGCCTATTTTTCGTATTGGGTATGCTCATTTGCGGCTATATCTTACATAACTTTGTTTTTTAACCCGAATTAAATGATAAAAAAACCCGGCCAATTGCCGGGTTTTTTAATTCTCAAGGATTAAGCATTGCGTTTAGCAAAGTCATCCATGAAGTTTACCAATGCCTGTACACCTTCTAACGGTACGGCATTGTAAATGCTGGCACGCATACCACCTACTGAACGGTGGCCGGCAAGGTTAAGTAAATGGTTTTCTTTTGCTTCTTGCAGGAACTGTTTTTCAAGTTCAGGATTTGCCAGAGTAAATGGAACATTCATGATTGAACGGTTTTCTTTGGCAATCGGATTTGCATAGAAGTCGCTAGAATCGATATAGCCATAGAGCAATTCAGCTTTTTGCAGGTTCACTTTGTGAATCGCTTCTACACCGCCCTGTTCCAGTAACCATTCAAATACCAAACCAGATAAATACCACGCGTAAGTTGATGGTGTATTCACCATCGAACCGTTTTTCGCTTGATCTGCATATTTCAGGATGCTTGGAATTTCAGGTTTTGCCTGATCAAGCAGATCTTCACGGATAATAACCAGTGTTAAACCTGCAGGGCCAATATTCTTTTGCGCACCGGCATAAATCAGACCGAATTTAGAAACATCAATCGGCGCAGACAAAATGCTTGAAGAGAAATCACATACGAGTGGCTTATCAGTTTCTGGCACATGGGCAAATTGCAGACCGCCAATAGTTTCATTATCTACATAATGTACATAAGCGGCATCATCAGAAAGATTCCAAATGCTTTGATCAGCAATCGCCAATTTACCATCTTCAGTTTTAATACCTGCTTCAACCACATTGATGTCGCCATAGCGTTTAGCTTCTTTCAATGCTTTTTCAGACCAGATACCGGTACGGATATAGTCAGCTTTGTTGTTTTTACCCAGCAGGTTCAATGGAATTGCCGAGAATTGCAAAGATGCGCCACCCTGCAAGAACAGTACTTTATAGTTCTCAGGAATATTCATGAGCTTGCGAAGGTCTGCTTCTGCTTTTTCCGCAACTGCAACATAGTCTGCACTACGGTGGCTCATTTCCATGATCGAAAGACCTTTGCCCTGCCAGTCAAGCATTTCAGCTTGAGCCTTTTCAAGTACGGCAGTAGGTAATGCAGCAGGACCAGCACAGAAGTTGTACGCGCGCATGATTTTTCCTTTCAGAGTGAAACACAATAAAATGATGGCATTTAACCATATCTGGACGCCGCTTGCACAAAATTATTTCTATCCAAGAGTGAAGATAGAGTCAAAAAACCAATCTAGATTCGGAGGATAATTTGAATACCTTTGATTTTTTACCCTAACCTTGTGATTTCATTTATGAGAAATTGCGTAGGTAAAAATATTCAGTCTCATTCAATGCTTAGAACTATCAACTTGAAACTTGAGAAGTGAATCGCTTCGAATTACAACAATACTACAACTTAACCCATCCCTGCACTGCAAGCACTTGATTTATAATGCAGCTTAGACTGAATTAATGTGACTTTTACATTACCACTTTATGAATATGAAAAAAAATAAACAATGTGTCTGCTGGGGTGTGACTGTACTTGCATCCATGATGTATGGCAGTTTTGCGTATGCACAAAGCATTAGCTTTCAGGATGCAGAACAAAAATTGTTGCAACGTTCCTATAGTAGCCAGGCTTTTCAAAGTCTGGAGCAAGCGTCTAAACTTGAGGCCGAAGCTGTGAAAGGCATTGGTCTGCCTCGTGTTGACCTGAATGTTCGTGCCTATGCCTTTCACAGTGAAGTTGATATTCCATTAAAGCAGTTTAAAAATAATCTGGAGAATTCACTCTCCCAAGGCGTGAATGGCCGGCTTAATGAGTGGGAGGCCAACAATGGCATTGATTTACCCACAGGTATTACCGATCCACTGCGTGAAGGACTTAACAATACTATTCACAGCGGAGTGGGTCTAATTCCGGATACGTCTAATGTCGTCCTTGAAGATCAGGTAATTCGTCCCACTGTTTCCGTGATGATGCCACTATATACCGGAGGCCTCACCCGTAGTGCCAAAGAAATTGCCAATATTCAGTCAGGACGTAGCAAACTTAGCAATCAGCAGCAACAGGACACGCAGCGTTTTGAACTGATTCAGTCCTACTTCAATGTGCAGCTACAAAAACAGTTACTGGATGCGGCACTTTTTAATTCAAATGCCATGCAACAACATTATCGTAATGCCCTAAAACTGGAACAGCAGGGTTTTATTAGCAAAGGCCAGCGCATGCAGTTTGAAGTAGCACGCAATAATGCTGAACGCGCACAACAAAATGCTCAAGCCAATCTGAATGCTGCCCTATTTCAGCTAAATAACCTGTTGCTGGATAGCAATATCACCGAGCTAAGCACACCTTTGTTTGTGAATCATACTGAACCACAAAATGTGAATATTCTGCTCAGCAGTTTTAGCCAGAACTCCCCACTGATCAAAAAAATGCAGATGGATACCGAGCTGGCCAAAGCCAATGTCAAAGCCCAGCAGGCCGCTAAAAGGCCAAATGTTTTTGCGTTTGGTGAATATAGTCTGGATCAACATCAAAACTGGATTGTAGGGGTTGCAGCACGTTATAATCTGTTCTCAGGTATTGATAAAAACAAGAATATTCAGGCTGCTGAATTAAAACGCTATGCCGCTGAACTCATGACGACGCGTACCCAGCAGGAGATTGAAAACCTGATTTATAAATCATTTAGTGAAGCAGTCAGCGCTCAGCAAAGTGATGCTCTACTTCAGCAGAATCTGAAAGCAGCTCAGGAAAATCTGCGTATTCAGGAGTTATCCTTTAAGGAAGATGTCGGGACAGTCACTCAGGTCATCGATGCCCAAAACATGCTCAGCAGTTTAAAGGCAGAAATGGCATTAAACGCTTATAAATATGTAATATCTCTTGCGACCTTATTACAGAGCCATGGCTCAATTGTTGAATTTCCAAACTATATGCAACATGCCAACACCCACTATATTCATTAATGGAGCCAGACATGACAGATGAGCAAAAGCCAGAACATCCTGTTGATGAACCGGCTTCAGAAATCAATTACAGTGAATCAGAGCCAGATAATCCTGCAAGCAAAGAAAAAAAATCGCGTAAAAAATATCTGCTTTTAGCTTTAATTCCTGTGACTCTTGCTTTGATTGGGTTTGGCCTATGGAAAACCTATCAACCCAAAGAAATCGAGCTACAAGGCCGGGTTGAGGCAGAGACGGTTCAAGTGGCCACTAAAGTTCCCAGCCGGATTGAAAAGATTTATGTGCAGGAAGGCGATGACGTCAAGAAAGGCCAGGCGCTGGTGAAATTGCATAGTCCTGAAATTGAGGCGAAAAAGCAGCAGGCTTTAGCCACTTTACAGTCTGCATTAGCACTTCAGTCTACCGCAGAACGTGGTTCTCAGGAAGAAAATATCGCTTCTCTGTATGCCAACTGGCAATCGCTAAAAGCACAGGAACAACTCGCTAAAACTTCCTATCAACGTGGAGCCAACCTGTTCAAGGAAGGCGTTATTTCCCGCCAGCGCCGAGATGAACTGTTTGCAGCTTCACAATCTGCGTCGCAAATGACAGAAGCTGCGTATCAACAATATGCCCGGGCTAAACGCGGCAGTACACCAGAACAGAAAAGTTCTGCAGATGCTCAGGTCGATATAGCCCGTGCAGCAGTCGCTGAAGCCAATGCACTAGAAGCAGAAACTGAATTATTGGCACCAATTGATGGTACAGTTTCCAAAACCTATGGCAATGCCACTGAACTGGTAGCAACCGCAGTGCCAGTGGTCAGCCTGATCTCGGCAGAACGCTGGATTAGCCTGAATATTCGTGAAGACCAATATGCCGCTTTAGGTAAACAGCAACAGCTTGAAGGTTTTATTCCGGCACTGAATCAATCAGCCACTTTTAAAGTAAAAAATATTAGTGCTGAAGGTGAATTTGCCACCATTAAAACCACGCGCCAAACCGGCGGTTATGATGTCCGCAGTTTTAAAGTTCATCTTGTGCCAGTCACTGAAATGCCTGAGTTAAAAGTCGGCATGAGCGTGCTGTTTAAATTGAAAGAGCCAAAATAAATGGCTTCTGGATTCTGGGCGGGTATTCAGCGTGAAATACGCTATTTATGCAGAGAGAAATGGGATCTGGCTCTAGTCCTGCTCGCCCCTGCCTGTATTCTGATTTTACTTGGTAGCATGTTTGCCAAAGGCAAACCGGATCATCTACCAATCGCCATTATTGATCAGGATCAAAGTAGCCTGAGCAGCAAGATTTATGATCATTTATCTTTGAATCATACCCTACACGTGCATACCGTTTCTGATCAAACGGTCGAAATCGAAAAGTTATTAAACGAAAATAAAATCTGGGGCTATATTCATATTCCTACCGGAGCCGAGCAACGACTGGTCAAAGCTCAGGATGCTGAAATTAGTATTGCTTTTAATCAGAGTTATTTTAGTATCGGTAATACCATTTCTTCGGCTATGCTACTTAGCACCTTGCAGGCTCTGGCTGAGTTTACCGGTAAACAGTATCTAGGCAACACGCTCCCCTATCTGGACGCACCTACACCGAATATTAAAATTTCCCCATTGTATAACCCACAGCTGAATTATGAATTTTATCTGGAACCTTATATGGTGCCGGCAATTTTGCACTTGCTGTTATGTTGCTGTGTGGCTTTTGCTGTGGGTCAGGAAATTAAACGGCATACTGTTAGTCATTGGATTGCCCAACAAAACTTGTGGTCGGCACTGCTGTCTAAAAATCTGGTTTATGTAGCAATCTTTTGTTTATGGACTTGGGCTTGGATGTTTTGGCTGGTCGAAATTCGCGGCTGGTTTGTTGCCGGGTCATTATGGCTAATTCTTCTGGCTCAAATACTGTTTTATAGTGCCTATGCCTTTATCAGTAGTGCTGTGGTTCTAGCTACTCAGGACCTAACCAAATCTTTTGGTCTACTAGCAGTTTATGGTGGTTCATCGCTCAGTTTTGCTGGGGTAACTTTACCTCTTAATAATGCTCCACTATTCACCCAGTTCTGGTCCAATATTATTCCTTATACACCCTATGCCAAATTACAGACGGAGCAATGGGTGATTGGCAGTCCGCTCTATCTTTCACTGCAACCGATATTCGTACTCATCATTTATGTCTTGCTTTATGCTGTGCTGGCCTATGCCTTTCTCAAAAAAACAGCCAAAGGAGTGTCAGCATGAAATCACTCTGGAAAGCTTATTGCCAAACTTTTAAAGACATTATTAGCAATACCAGTATTTTTACCACGCTGATTTTATCAGTTCTGTTTTACAGCTTTTTCTATCCGACCGCATATAAGGCAGAGCAGGCAGAAGCCTTGCCGATTATTATTGTTGACGAAGAGCAAAGTGCTTTAACCAATACCATTATCAGTCATGTCAGCCAAAGCCCCAATGTACAAATCAAGGCGGTGACTGGAAATTTTGCTGAAGCTAAACACTGGGTGGAAACTCAAAAAGCCGACGGGATTTTATTATTACCAGATAATCTTTCACAATCTATCCGGCACGGTGAAAATGGCGGGATTGGGCTGTACTTAAGTGCTGCTAACTTTTTAATTACCAAACAGATTGGTTTGGGCTTGGCCTCTTCAGTAGAAAATACCTTAAGCGAATATGCGGAACGCTTTAGCGAGATTTCACACTTCTCTCCTGCACTATCCATTCACCAGATTCCATTATTTAATACACTCTCTGGCTATGGTAGCTATGTGTTTCCCGCTGTTGCACCGTTGATTATTCATCAGACGATCTTTCTTGGCCTCAGTATGCTGATTGCGCTGTATCGGGAAAGTAGACAGAGGATCAATTTAACCACCTTATTCGGAATCAGTTTGGCGATTCTGACCATTGGATGTTTGGGCTGTTATTACCTGTTTGGTTTTACTTTATGGTATTTTGATTATCCCCGTGGCGGAAATTTTTGGGGCATGCTGCTCGCTGTACCCATCTTTGTATTCTGCATGATTGGGATTACTACCTTGTTTGCCAGTTTTATGGACATGCCAGAACGCGCCGGTCATATCATTGTTTTTACTTCGATTCCGCTCTTTATGCTTTCAGGAGTCGCCTGGCCGCATGCTGCCATGCCAGTGTGGGCCCAACTCATTGGGCAAGCCTTACCTTCGACCCAAATCGTGCAGATGTTTATTCAACTCAATCAGATGGGGGTGCCTACTTATATGGTTCTAGGAAAGCTTGCTTATCTATTGGTGATCGGCATCATCTGTATGAGCTTAGGCTATTATCGGCTACGCCCACATTCTTAGACCTGAATTTATTCAGTCTATTTACATCGAAAATTATTCGCCAAATACCTGAATATTAAAGTTGCGGATTTTAGTACTGCCATTCGGCTGGTCAAAACTCACATCATACTGAACCAGGTTTTTTGGATAGGCAATTTCATAGCTGACCTTGTATTCACTCGGTTTGCCGTTATTTTCCTCGAAGTTCTTTCTCATGATAGTCTTGGACTTATATTCACCTTGTGGAATTGAACGTGAAAAACGCTTCATGATTTTTTCATTGTTTTGAAACTCTGCCTGTAACTTCGGCTCAAGCTGAGCTAAAAACTCGTCATATTTTCCATCACGCAAATCTTCATAAGCCATCTGTGCTGCCTTTTCCTGTTCAGGGCTTGGATCAGGCATACTGTCCATAGCATTATTACAGCCACTGAGTGCAATAGCTGCAGTCAAAAGCATCAATCTGGTTTTCATTATTTACCTCTCATTTAGCCGATGTGTAAAAAAGGACGCCGAAGCGCCCTTTTTCATCAGTAGCAGAACTTATTCCTCTACTGTATTATCATCATCTTTTTCAGCTTCTTGTGCATCAGCCACATCATCAGCTGCAGATTCAGTATTTTCAATATCTTCCAATATTTCCAACTCATCTTCAACTGCTTCAATCGCCTCTACACCGACCAGTTTTTCATCTTCAGCCAGACGGATCAGACGAACACCTTGTGCATTACGACCAGTCTGTGCCACTTCAGAAGCACGGGTACGAACCAGTGTACCGCCATCAGAAATCAGCATCAGTTCTTTAGATGCATCAATCGCAACCGCACCGACCAGCTCACCGTTACGTTCTGAGGTCTTAATCGCAATTACGCCCTTACCGCCACGTTTCTTGGTCGGGAAGTCATCTACCGGGGTACGTTTACCATAACCATTTGCAGAAGCACACAGCACTTCACCGGTTTCAGGTACAACCACTAGAGATACGATACGGCTAATGAAGTTAGCTTCAGTTGCATCTTCATCATCAGATTCAACATCTACATCTTCTGCATCTTCAACTTGAGAAGCACCAATCGTTACGCGCATACCGCGTACACCTTTAGCTGAACGACCCATTGAACGTACGTCTGTTTCTGCGAAGCGAATAGCTTTACCTTCGTTCGAGAACAACATGATTTGCTGTTCACCGTCAGTAATCGCAACACCTATTAAGGTGTCATCGCCATTCAGTTCAATCGCACGTAAACCGTTTGAACGAACATTTGAGAACTGTTCCAGTTCTACACGTTTAATCGTACCGTACTCAGTCGCCATAAACACATAGAAATTTTTACGAACGGCTTCAGCCTGCTGAGCAAAGTCATTGATGATGTCATCATCAAGATCAGTCGTAGAAAGTGCTAAGCCGAGTTCTTTCAACTGAACACGCAGTGCATCAGAAATATCATCTGCACCATCTTCCGATTCAGCAAGTGCAGCTTCTAGTGCCGCAAAGTGACTATTGATCACTTCATTGGTTTGCAGCTGTGCAGCATTGGTTTTCACAAATACTTTAAAGTCAGCCAGACGTTCTTTAAATTTCTTCGGTGCATCAATTACTGGCAAGATAGCAGTAATGGTTTCATTGTCATCCAGTGGCAACAAGTTCACCATTGGGCGACCTTTGGCACCACGCGAAGCTTGTGGTACTTCATAAACTTTCAGACGATAAACCTTACCGACATTGGTGAAGCAAAGCACAGTGGCATGATTCGACGTCACCACCATGTGCTGGATGTAATCATCTTCTTTCATGCTGGTTGCAGACTTACCACGACCACCACGACGCTGAGCAGCATAGTCAGATAATGGTTGAGTTTTCGCATAGCCTGTTTTTGAAACCGTAAGAACCATTTGCTCTTCAGGAATTAGATCTTCACGAGAGAAGTCGATACGAGATTCAACAATATCTGTTTTACGTGCATCGCCATATTGCTGAAGAATCAATGCCAACTCTTCTTTAATAACATTCATCAATAAGTTGAAGTCATTTAAGATGGCTGTGTATTCAGCAATTTGACCTAAGATTTCAGAATATTCAGCTTGAAGTTTATCCTGCTCAAGACCGGTCAAACGGTGCAAACGCAGTTCCATAATCGCGTTGACTTGAGTAGGAGATAAGCGATACACCTCACCATCAATACCAAATGGACGCTCTGGATCTTCGCCTTCAATTTCGTCCGGACGCACAGAAACAGCACCTGCTTTTTCGAGTAAGGCTGCCACACCGCCTGCTGCCCACTCACCTGCTTGTAAACGCTCACGCGCTTCAGCTGGGTTGGCAGAAGTTTTGATGGTTTCGATGATGGCATCAATATTTGCCAGAGCAACGGTTAAACCTTCTAAAATATGACCACGTTCACGTGCTTTGCGCAGTTCGTACATGGTACGACGTGTCACGACTTCTTGACGGTGACGGATGAATGCCGCAATGATGTCTTTCAGGTTCATCAACTTCGGCTGGCCGTTGTCCAGGCAAACCATATTGATGCTGAAAGAATTTTCTAACTGTGTATTCTGGAACAGGTTATTGACGATGACTTCAGCATTTTCACCACGCTTCAGGTCAATCGCAATACGCATCCCTTCCTTGTCCGATTCATCACGAAGTTCAGAAATGCCTTCAAGTTTTTTCTCTTTGACCAGCTCGGCGATACGTTCAATCGTTTTCGCTTTGTTGACCTGATAAGGAATTTCTGTGAAGACAATCGTAGTACGGCCAGATTTAGCATCTTCTTCAAAGTGATATTTACCACGAATATGCAAACGGCCTTTACCGGTGCGATAAGCATCCACGATGCCTGACTTACCGTAAATAATGCCACCTGTCGGGAAATCTGGACCGGAAATATATTCCATCAATCCTTCGATGCTGATATTCGGATTATCTGCATAAGCCAGACATGCATTCACTACTTCAGTCATGTTGTGTGGCGCCATATTGGTCGCCATACCGACTGCAATACCAGCCGCACCATTCACCAACAGGTTTGGAATACGAGTTGGCATGACTTGCGGAATACGCTCAGAACCGTCGTAGTTATCTTCCCAGTCAACTGTATCTTTTTCCAGATCAGCCAATAATTCATGGGTCAGCTTACGCATACGAACTTCGGTATAACGCATTGCCGCAGCGCTATCGCCATCAATCGAACCAAAGTTCCCTTGACCATCAACCAATTGGTAGCGCAGACTAAAGTCCTGAGCCATACGGACAATGGTTTCATAAACAGCAGAATCACCATGTGGGTGATATTTACCGATGACATCACCTACAACACGGGCAGACTTCTTGTAAGCTTTGTTGTAGTCATTGCCCAATTCGTGCATTGCGAAAAGCACACGACGATGAACAGGTTTTAGACCATCTCGTACATCCGGCAAGGCACGTGAAACAATCACGCTCATTGCATAGTCTAAATACGAGTGCTTGAGTTCATCCTCAATGGCAATCGGTCTAATTTCCGATACGCTCATGCATACTCCTTATTCTACAAGCCAGATTTAGCTTGCATTTATATGTCGTAAATCCAGCTATAAATCGGCTCAAAAAAAGCTGAACCAATATTAAAATTTAGTCGTACAGTATAGCATAATCTAGGCTAAATTTATCTGTTTCATCCCCAACTACCCACAGGATTTTTAGTAGAAATTTTAATCACTTCACAATATTTTGATATTAAAAAACCTCTGCTTGCAGAGGTTCATTTTTTTCTTTAAAAAAACAAGTCACTTAAATATGAAGTTTAGACTCTATATCGGAAAAATCATCTTCAGCTATGACCTGACTAGTTGATTTTGTCACAGCACAATCTTGCTTCATTAATGGATAAGCGACCAGGAATAAGCCGATAATAAGCGGAAATTCGTATAGTTCTTCCATCAAATCTTTATAGATAAAATCTGTAAAAATAAAATGAATAAAAAACCGATTATGTTCAATGCCATCAGACATCAGCAAGCCAATGAAAGCTAATATGAGTGCCCAAATTGGAAGTGATACATGCTTAAACTTATAAGCAATTTCTTGACGCAAAGGTGCTAAAAACAGCATAAACACCACGGGTGCAATCACAAGAACCGAAATACCACGGAAATAGATTTTTGGCATTTCCGGGAAATAGTCACGTCCCCAGCTGGTACTTCTACCAAACAGCATAATCCACCATGCAACTGACCAGAGCCAAAATTGTTTTTGACCTTTACCTAATTCAAATGGACGGATATAGAAAAAACTAAATACGGCAAAACCAAACAACATCAATGCTTGAATTGACTCAACTGCTGTAACCGTCATACCTCCTAACAAAGGAAGGTGCAGACTCGGGAGAAAAGGGAAAATCAAACAGCAGATCATCATCACCAAAATACTGACTGGTAACTGAAAATCAAATTTCACGAACACTCCGCCAAATGGCAAGCTTAATAAAAGCTTAATAAAAGCTTAATATTAACACAAAATATACAATAGCCAAAATTTCGAGTCAGAAATGGACAACTTGTTAGTTAGATTAATTATTTAGATTAAAAAAAAAGAAAAACGCTCCTAAAGGAGCGTTTTTTTGAAACTGATTCAGAAATTAGATTTTAGAAACCAATTCAGGAATTACAGTGTTCAGGTCACCTACTAACCAGTAGTCTGCTACTGCATTAATTGGAGCTTCTTCATCTTTGTTGATCGCAACGATCACTTTAGATTCTTTCATACCTGCCAAGTGCTGGATCGCACCAGAGATACCTACAGCGATGTACAGGTCAGGTGCAACGATCTTACCAGTTTGACCAACCTGCATATCGTTAGGAACGAAACCAGCATCAACTGCAGCACGTGAAGCACCTTGAGCAGCGCCAAGTTTGTCAGCTAGTGGATCAAGGATTTTGTGGTAGTTCTCACCAGAACCTACACCACGACCACCAGAAACCACGATACGAGCAGCTGTCAATTCAGGACGTTCAGATTTAACGATTTCTTCATTAATGAACTTAGAAATACCAGCATCACCAGTAGAAGCAGCAGCTTCAACCGCAGCAGAACCACCTTCAGCAGCAACCGCATCAAATGCAGTACCACGAACAGTTGCAACGATTACTGATTCAGAAGACTCAACAGTTGCAATCGCGTTACCTGCATAGATCGGACGCTTGAATGTATTTGCAGAATCAACAGCGATGATGTCTGTGATCATGCTGACATCAAGAAGTGCAGCAGCGCGTGGCAGAATGTTTTTGCCAGTTGTAGTAGAAGCAGCAAGGATATGGTTGTAGCCTTTACCTAATTCTGCAACCAGTTTTGCTACGTTTTCAGCCAGTTGGTTTGCATAAGCAGCGTCGTCAGCAAGTAAAACTTTGCTTACACCCGCAACTTTAGCTGCCTGATCAGCAACTGCTTGAGCGCCAGAACCAGCAACCAATACAGTGATATCACCACCGATTTTTTGCGCCGCAGCAACAACGTTTAAAGTAGCAGCGTTAAGTGCTTTGTTGTCGTGCTCAGCGATTACTAAAATACTCATGATTTTATCCTTCTGTATTAGATCACTTTCGCTTCGTTTTTCAATTTTTCTACAAGTTCGTCTACAGACTTCACTTGTACGCCAGCTTTACGCTCTGCAGGAGATTCAACTTTTACTGTTTTCAGTTTAGTTGTAGTAGTTACACCGAAATCTGCAGGTGACTTAGTATCAAGCGGTTTTTTACGCGCTTTCATGATGTTTGGAAGAGCTGCATAACGTGGCTCGTTCAAACGTAAGTCAGTAGTTACGATCGCTGGAAGTGATAATTCAACAGTTTGTAGACCACCGTCGACTTCACGAGTCACTTGTACTTTGTCGCCTTCAACTTTAACTTCTGAAGCGAATGTACCTTGACCTGCACCTAGAAGTGCACCAAGCATCTGACCAACCTGGTTAGAGTCGTCATCAATTGCTTGTTTACCAAGAAGGATCAATTGTGGTTGTTCAGCTTCAACAACACCTTTTAGAATTTTAGCAACTTCTAGCGCACCTAGTTGGCTGTCATCAGCTTCAACCAGAATACCGCGGTCAGCACCAAGCGCCATTGCAGAACGGATTTGTTCTTGAGCTTCTTTAGGACCAATAGAAACAACAACGATTTCTGAAACAGTTCCTTTTTCTTTTAAACGAACCGCTTCTTCCACCGCGATTTCACAGAATGGGTTAATTGACATTTTAACGTTTGTTAAGTCAACACCACTGTTGTCCGGCTTAACGCGAACCTTAACGTTGGCATCAACCACACGTTTTACAGCAACAAGAGCCTTCATGTAATCCTCGGCTGTTTTAGCAAATGTAAATGTTGAGAAAAGTTATAATAACTCTTCACTTAAATTTTTTTAGGTGCCCTATCTTGCAATGTGCACGGCATTTCGGTCAAGTCACAATTCAACAAAGAGCTGTAAAAATGCGTAATTTTCCTTGAACGATGCGTTCACAATTAATCCGTATCGATTTATTACAATGAATTTTATTAATATTTAATAAAATTTAACCTTTGATTTTTATTATGTTTTTATTTGATGAAACACATCAGAACTTTTGATTTCTGCTTATTAAATGTACAAATCTGTCCTTAGATTTGTGAAAAATGACTTATATTTAAAAATGACCGCTTTGGTCAGTTTGGACATAAAGCGAAATTAATCAGGATTTATTCTGCATATCTGCTCAATTTACTCCGCTTTACTTTGCTGGGCAGGTCTAAAAATTGGGTTGTCATCAATCTATAAATATAAAAAAAGCATACTGGGAGCAGTATGCTTTTTTAAAATACGCCATTGCTTAATTAATAATTAACCAGCTTGCGGCAAGAGCAAGTAAACCACCTGAGGTGCCATCAACCCATTTCTGTTTACGTTCATCAATTTGTGTATTGCGGGTAATTCTGCTGAACAGAATGCTGAGAGCACAATAAACAATGAAAATCATGCCGATAAAAATAAAAGAGAGAATTAAGCCTTGGCTCACTGTATTTCCGCTTTTATCAATAAACTGCGGCAAGATCGCAAAATAGATCAGCATACCTTTAGGATTGAGTAAGGCCGTAAAGAAGCCTTTTTTCACTGGATTAGCAGCAGATTTTTTCTCAATTTTCATTGAGTTTTTACTAAATACTGATTTCAACAGGCTACAAGCCAGATAGAGCAAATAAGCAATACCCAGCCAGCGAATCACCTCAAACAATACCGGAAAAGACACGATAATCGCTGCGATTCCTATTGCTACCAAAATGGAATGTACCAGATAACCTGAACAGATCCCGATGGTTGCCATCATGCCTGCTTTTGCATCTTTACCCATCACTTGAGACAGGATAAACAGCATATCTGGTCCAGGTGTAAAAATCAGGGGAAGCACGGTTAGTGCAAAAAGTGCAAATACAGACATTTCCTTTTCCTTTAAATCTTCGGAAAGTGGAATTAGTATCTATGAATTTTTACAAAATAGGCTTTCAATTTATTTTATAATAAGCATTATTTTTCGAATTATATTCTAATTTATGAAAGTATCTTCCAAATCTGTGCGAGTAAAACTTGATCGAATTGATAAAAATATCATTCATCAATTGCAAGCCAATGGCCGTATTCAGAATAATGATCTGGCGCGGGAAATTGGACTATCCCCTTCTTCCTGTCTGCGTCGAGTAAAGTTGCTCGAAGATGCGGGTGTGATTCAGAATTACACCACCATTGTCGATTCACAGAAAATCGGTTTTCAGTTGATTCTGTTTTCACGGATCTGGCTGGTCGGTCAGGATGCAGAAACCATTGATACTTTTATCGAGGCAATGAAAGAACTGCCTCAGGTGATGGAGTGTTATATCATTCTGGGTGAATGTGATGCGATGTTAAAAGTTGTGGTGCCTGATCTGGAAAGTTACCGCAAATTTCAGTCCACACATTTGACCAAGAAAAATGGCATTACCAGTGTTAAAACAGATTTACCCAGCCAGATCATCAAGCAAAGTTTTCAGTTACCGCTGGATGACTTGTAAAGTATTTTAGCAATAAAAAAGGATGACCTTAGTCATCCTTCATGTTCATTAAACTTGCAGAAAGTCACGATGCACATGACTCAGTTCAATCAGTTCATAAGACTTCAGATCGAAAATATTCCAGATTTCGAGCGCATCTTCTTTCAGGTCAACAGCTTGACTGGCACGCTGCGTGGTCTGCCATTGCAGATCAGAAATCCATAGATAATACTGGCCTGTTTCAGGATTATAAGCCTGCATTTTCCCTTCTGCATTAATCCCTTGCACGATTGCTCCTTTAGGGAGAACGGCTTCAATAGTGGGCAAGCTAATCTCAACAAAATGTTTAATCTGGCGTAAACCATAACCCGCAAACATATCTTTTTGGGCTGGGCTTAACTGCGCATGCTTTTGTTGTATATCCGGGATAATTGCTGTGTCCATAAAAATTCCAGTATCGAGATCGCTGATTTTCTTTTAAAAATTGATTACTATTTATACTTATATCCAAAAACAGCCATTTGAAAAATAAGACAATAGTGAAATATCTTTCAAACATTCTGTTCAGGTCATATTTTAAGCATGATACATGAAAGTTTTATGCCATGAATCCTAATCATCCCACAAGCGGAAGAAAACTTTAAATTTTTTCTATTCTTTATGCTGTGCCCGCGGATGCGCCTGATCATAAATCTGCGCAAGTCGATCAAAATCAATATGAGTATAAATTTGTGTAGTACTCAAATTGCTATGCCCCAACATTTCCTGAACGGCACGAAGATCACCACTATTCGACAGCATATGGCTGGCAAAACAATGCCGTAACAAATGCGGATGCAGGTCAACATTAACCCCTGCACGCTGTGCCTGAAACTTGACCCGGTTTTCAATTTGCCGTGCACCGAGCGGATTGCCTTTTTGGGTGATAAATACATTCGCGTCAGGTACAAAATCACCATTCCAGAGCGGATAAATTTTTAGCCATTCCATCAGACTATCTTTGGCTTTTGAACCAAAAGGCACCACCCGGGTTTTATTGCCTTTACCGGTAATACGCAGGAGCTGACGATTAAAATCAACATCCTTGATTCTTAAGCTCTGAATTTCTGCCAAACGTAAACCACTGGAATAGAGTAATTCGAGAATTGCCTTATCTCTCAACCACATTTGTTGCTGCGCTTCGGTTTCTGGAGCAGGCTGGTCCAGAATCTGGTTCACAGTTTCAATATCGACCATACCCGGTAAAGGACGTGACTGACGTTTCAACTGAAAATCGTCAGCCGGATTAAACGCCAGATACTGCGCCTGCTCTGCCCATTTCATGAACTGGCGAATCGAAGAGAGCATCCGCTGCAAGCTACTCGAACTTAATCCGTGCTGCTCGACTTTTTCAGCCAGAAATTGACGTAAATCTGTGGCTTCCACATCATTGAGTGCAAGTTGTTGTACTGCGCAGAATTCCAGAAAATCAGCCACATCACGTTCATAGGCCTGCAAGGTATGTTTAGACTGGTTCTGGATCTCACGTTCTTTGAGCCAGATTTCGAGCAAGTCTTTTGCAGAAAGGTTTATTACTTGCTCCATTCAATTGACTCCAGCCAGGCTTCAATCAGTTCTGCGGTCTGTACTGGATGAGTCGCCGCAAAGAAATGATCCCCGCCTTGAATTACATGCAGGTTTGCATGTTTAAAATTTTGCTTTAAGCATTGCCCCACCTGAACGGTGCTTAAAGTGTCTTGATCACCCCAGATCAGTAGAACAGGAATCTCAAGATTGCTTAACTGTTTCAGGCTAAATATGGTTTGATCTTGTAAAAACCAGTCAGGAACATCTTTAAACTGCTCGCGATAATCTATCCGCCAGTCACCACAACCGAACTGGGATAGATCCAGACCACCTGAAGTTGCCAATAAAACCAGTCCTTTGACTTTCTGTGGATGATGCAGTGCAATTGCAACTGCCAATACTCCCCCCATAGATTGAGCAACCAGAATTGAATCATCTTCAATCTGCCTTGTGATGAATTCCTGCAGATCATGAAGATTTTGAATAGTCGAATCTGGTTCTACCCCATCGAAGCCCGGATATGCCAATATTTTTGTAGATTGATCTGTTTTTAAATGAGCCAACAAGGGCTGCCAAAAGTCTCGGCTGCCTGATGCACCCGGTAAAAACACAAGCTGATTCATAGCAGTGTTGTGATATCAATTAAATATGGAATTCATCCTATCATAAAAAAGCACCGTACTATGTGCGGTGCTTTTTAGAGAAATAAATGTTGGGATTAACCCTGGAAGTAGCGCAAGTCCAGTCGACCTTCATAAACATTGGCGGTTGGACCTGTCATCCAGACCACATCACCTTCTTTCCATTCAATCTGCAATTTACCACCCGCAAGTTCAATTTCGACCTTGCTAGATAACAGACCACGGCGCATACCAGACACTGCTGCAGCACAGGCACCTGTACCACAAGCCAGTGTCTCGCCTACACCACGCTCATAAACACGTAAACGAGCATGCTTTTCATCAATGATCTGCATAAATCCAGCATTAACGCGTGCCGGGAAACGCACATGGGATTCCACCTGTGGGCCAATCTTAGCCACATCGGCAGTCAATACATCCGGAACAATCGTCACTGCATGTGGATTCCCCATATTGACCACATCAATCGTCAGCTTCTCTCCACCCGCCAGATCGATGTCATACAGATTTTCCGGTTCTTCAGCCAAAAATGGAATTTCCTGAGGCAGGAATTTTGGATAACCCATATTGACTCGCACCCAGCCATTGGCACCAAGTTCAGGTTCCACGATTCCGGCTTTGGTCTGTACTTTGATTTTGGTTTTTGTGGTCAATTGACGCTCATGCACAAAACGGGCAAAACAGCGCACACCATTACCGCACTGTTCAACCTCAGAACCATCCGCATTAAAAATACGGTATTTAAAATCTGCACTTGGAATATCAGGCGGTTCAACAATCAAGAGCTGGTCAAAACCCACACCAAAGTTACGATTTGCCAAGCGCTGAATAGTGAGAGTATCCAGATAAGCACGCTGGCTAATCAGGTCTACCACCATAAAATCATTGCCCAGGCCATGCATCTTGGTAAATTCAAGCAACATTACTCAGTCTCCTTAAGGCAATAAACGCTCACGTTCCCAAAGTGATTCAATCGTTTCTCGTTCACGGATCAGATGCGCCTGATCACCATTGACCATCACTTCAGCAGCACGGCCACGACTGTTATAGTTTGAACTCATTACGAAACCATATGCACCAGCTCCCAGTACTGCCAGCACATCATTTTCTTTAATGGCAAGCTCACGTTCCTTACCCAGAAAATCGCCAGTTTCACAGATCGCACCCACCACATCCCATTCTTTTGTTTCCATATCCGTACGCGGTGTCACGGATTGAATATCCATCCATGCTTCATATAAAGCTGGACGAATCAGGTCATTCATCGCGGCATCAATGATGGCAAAGTTACGGTGATTGGTTGGTTTCAGTAAATCCACTTTGGTCAGTAAAACACCTGCATTGGCAGAGATACTACGACCCGGCTCCATATAAACTTTCAGACCCAGTTTTTCTAAAGCAGGACGCATGGCATTGGCATATTCTTCAACCGATGGCGGTGTTTCATCTTTATATGTCACACCCAGACCACCACCGATATCGATGTGTTTCAAGTTGATTCCCATGTCTTTCAGCTTATCGATCATGACAATGACACGCTCCAGCGCATCAACAAAAGGCTGGGTTTCAGTCAACTGTGAACCAATATGGCAGTCAATACCTACAACTTCAAGATTTGGCAATGACGCTGCATATTGATAAGTTTCAAATACGCTATCTGATGGAATACCAAATTTGTTTTCTTTTAAGCCTGTTGAAATATATGGATGGGTTTTGGCATCGACATCCGGATTCACACGTAGTGAAATTGGCGCTTTAACATTAAGTTCAGCCGCTACTTTCTGAATACGGTCCAGTTCGGCATATGACTCGACATTAAAACAGGCGATGCCTACTTCCAATGCCTTTTTAATATCTGCTTCTGATTTACCCAGACCTGAGAATACGATTTTTGAAGGTTCACCACCGGCTTTCAATACACGAGCCAGTTCACCACCAGTCACGATATCAAAACCAGCACCCTGCTTGGCTAATACATTCAATACCGCAAGATTAGAGTTTGACTTTACCGCAAAACAGATTTGATGATCGATAAAGCTAAAAGCACGGTCCATATCCAGATAATGCTTTTCAAAAGTTGCTTTTGAATAAACATAAAGTGGTGTGCCAAATTGCTCTGCGAGCCGTTGCAGTGAACATTGCTCAGCATGCAATACCCCATTAATGCGGGTGAAACTCATGAATGTATCCTTTCTCTGAAAGTCTTAAGGAGATGGTGTTGAATCGGATTCAGCGGGCGCTTCAAATTGCTGCTTGACCGGCGCATCCTGTTGTTCATCTGATACTTGCGGTGCAGATTCAGTATTTTTATAGAGTAAATACTTGGCACGTTTATCGTAGTTTGGATCATTGGGAAGATGTAAAGCTCCCGACTGCCCACAACCGACCAAGGCAAAACCGATTGCAATTAAACTGATGTAGCAAATGATCTGACGCATCTGACCACCTATATGAGTATTTTCGATGAAGTATAACGCGATCATCCGCATGACCAAAGCGCTAAACGCTAGAGAGTATATTCAGACATAAAAAAACGCCAGCAGATCGCTGACGTTTTTATTGATATGGATTATTTATGTTTCTGTTTATAGAAGCCTAAATATCCAATAATCAGTAAAATGAACCAGACCGGGCTGACCATCAAGGCACGACGGGTATCATCTTCCAGCGATAACACACCAATCATGCCGACAAAGAAAATAATCACGATCCAGCAAGTCACCAATCCACCAGGCAGCTTGAATATGGATTTAGCATGCAATTCTGGACGAGTACGGTAATAGATCATGTAGCTCCAGATAATGATCAGCCATACACAGATAAACAGAATGGTCGATAGAGTCGTTGCTAAGGTAAATGCTTCAACCGTATTCGGCACGAAGTACTGTAATGCTGCACCGAGCAATAAACAAATCGCAGAGAAATACAAAGCATTCGCTGGAACGGCGCGCGAATTCAAACGACCAAAGGCTTTAGGTGCCTGTTCTTCACGAGATAAACCGAACAGCATACGACTGGTCGAGAACACCCCACTGTTCATTGATGACATTACTGATGACAGCACCACCAGGTTCATGATGATTGCAGCCGCCGCAATACCTGCCTGACTAAACAGATTCACGAACGGAGAAACATTTGGATTGATCTGATCCCATGGTGTCACTGACATCACAATGATCAAAGCCAGCACATAGAAAATAATGATACGGATCGGAATCGAGTTCACCGCTTTAGGCAGGTTACGCTCTGGATCTTTGGTTTCAGCAGCCGTAGTACCAACCAGCTCTACACCCACAAAGGCAAAAATCGCAATTTGGAAACCGGCTAGGAAGCCCATAGTCCCAGTCGGGAACAAACCGCCATGATCCCAGATATGGGCAAATGAAGCGACCGTACCTGCATCACTAGTAAAACCAGTAAAGATCATCCATAAACCTACAGCGATCAGTACAATAATGGCGATAATCTTGATCAAAGCAAACCAGAATTCCATTTCACCAAACAGTTTCACGGTTGCCAGGTTCAAGCCCATAATGAAGACAATAGAGGCAATACTGATCAGTACGCCTTCGCCCGGAGTAAATGGCAGGCCGTTATTGAAGAATTGCAAGTAATAGATAATGGCAGACAAATCCGCGATACCAATCGTGATCCAGCATAACCAGTACGTCCAGCCGACAAAATAACCTGCCCATGGCCCGATCAGATCGGTGGCAAAATCGATAAAAGATTTATATTGCAGATTGGATAATAATAATTCACCCAACGCGCGCATGACCAGAAACACCATAAAACCGATGATCATATAAATCACCAGAATAGATGGTCCTGCCAGGCTAATGGTTTTCCCTGAACCCATAAACAGGCCGGTGCCAATCGCACCCCCAATGGCAATTAACTGCAGGTGCCGGTTGGACAAACTACGCTGTAGCTCACCATCTTCCGATGATGAGTGACTATATTTTTCTGACATTATTTCATTTCAACTTTGAGTTTTAATCGCGACAAATTAACGTAAAAAACCTGGAATACAAAAAGAAAATTCGCATCATTTGTATTTTCCAACTAATCTTGCAAGTTAATTTATTTTTCTTATATCAATATTCATTTATCTTTAGTCTTGGTTTTAAGGCGCAATGAATACAGGATTTTTCTTGTCAAAGCGCTGAAACTATGTAAAAAATAGAATACAAATCCGCCAATATTCGCGTTTAGGATGAGCGCGCATGGCATAGCAATTGCTTTTCAATCAACATCTCAAATAAAGCTGACACGGATAAATAAGAAGAAATTTATGCAAAATTTACAAAGTATCATGGAAACCGTCAGTGGCTGGGTCTGGGGCCCTTATATGCTGGTCCTCATTGTCGGGACCGGTATATTCCTGACCTTCCGCCTGCTGTTCTGGCAGTTCCGCATGTTACCACTGGCCTTTAAACAGGTTTTTGGCAAACACCCTTCGCATGAAGGCGATATTTCCCAATTTGGCTCACTCATGACCGCACTGTCAGCTACCATCGGTACCGGTAATATTGCCGGTGTGGCAACCGCTTGTGTACTGGGCGGCCCAGGGGCCGTGTTCTGGATGTGGATGACTGCCCTGTTCGGAATGGCAACCAAATATGGCGAAGGTGTACTGGCCGTCAAATACCGGGTTAAAAATGAACGCGGTGAAATGTCTGGCGGTCCAATGTATTACATTGAGCGTGGCCTGAAATGGAAATGGCTGGCACTAATCTTTGCGTTCTTTGGTGCTGTGGCGTCTTTCGGAATTGGTAGTTCAGTTCAGTCCAACACCGTTGCACTCGCGGTAGAAAATGGTTTTGGTCTAGAAACCTGGGTTACAGGTATCGTGATTACTGCGTTTTCTGCACTAGTAATTCTGGGCGGGATTAAGTGGATTTCTAGGGCTGCCTCTTTCATCGTACCGATCATGGCGATTGGCTATGTAGCGGGCGGTCTGATCATTATTTTCACCCATCTGGATTTAGTGGGTCCTGCACTGAAAATGATTTTTACCTATGCCTTTACTGGTGAAGCTGCTGTAGGTGGTGCAATTGGTGCGGCAATTCGTTATGGTGTCGCGCGTGGTGTCTTCTCGAATGAAGCTGGTATGGGTTCGGCACCGATTGCCGCTGCTGCTGCAAAAACCGATCATCCTGCGCGTCAAGGTCTGGTGTCTATGACCGGAACCTTTATTGACACGATTATTGTCTGTTCGATTACCGGTATTGTCCTGGTGATGGGCTTCATCATGGCCGGCAGTGATTTTGGTGGACAAACCGGTGCTGTTCTGACCGTTTCTACATTTAATAAACTACTGCCAGGTATCGGTGGCTGGATCGTGACCTTCGGTATTATCTTCTTCGCCTATTCCACCATTTTAGGCTGGAGCTACTACGGGGAAAAATGTGCAACCTATCTGCTCGGTGAGAAATTTGTATTCCCTTATCGCATCATCTATATCCTGTCAGTATTTATTGGCTGTGTCGCAACACTGGATCTGGTGTGGCTGTTTGCAGATACCTTCAACGGTTTGATGGCAATTCCAAACTTGATCGGCCTGTTACTGCTGTCTGGGGTGATCGTGAAAGAATCCAAAGATTTTATTGCTCGCCGTAAATCAGGTGAACTGTATTAATAAAATTTAAAACCCTTAATAAAAAAGCCACGTTCATCGTGGCTTTTTTATTAGTTAAGTTTGCTAAAAATATCAGTTCACACGGCCAGAAAATCCATCGTCATCATCATGAGCTTGATTTAGATTTAAGAACTCTTCACGATCGGCTTCAATTTCCAGCGCAGTTTCTAGAGATAATACAAAGAACAGAACACCCGGAATTTTCATTTCCCCTTCGGCATCTTCCAGATGCTCACTGACCATTTGGTAAATCGGATGAGCTTCATCAAATGGCACATCGATATAAAGATCACCTGAATAACTTTCAATCACACCAGGCTGTTCTATGCCCATACAGGGTGCAAAGTTAATTTGGCGTTGCTTCAGCCATTCCATCAGGTTCTGACGTAAATGATAGGACTCGGCATCTGCATTTTCATGTTCGTAATTTTCAAAATGTACAAATAATACATCACGGTCTTTTTCACGTGCGATCGCATCGATATGTTTTAAAAGTTGTGGCATGTCAGGTTTCCTGTACCCGCGATGAATTTTCTCATTATAGAAGGTATTTCACTTTCATGTAGAAAGGTAAATTCATATGCGTCATATGCTGACGTAAATCACTAACTTTTTCAGCTAAAGGTCTTGGTTTTCAGTCTCATTCACCGCTATGCTGTAGCCCCCATTCCCAATATTTATTTTCGGAAATTATGGCTAAAGCAAAAAGTGTGTACCGTTGTGAACAATGTGGAGCAGACCATCCCAAATGGGCGGGTCAGTGTTCTGAATGTGGAGAATGGAACAGTCTGGTAGAAGTCAGTATTGTGCCAGCAACGACACATCGTGCTCAGCCAAAAATTGGCGGATATGCCGGTCAGGCAGCTGCGATTACCACTTTAAATAAAGTCTCCGTTTCACATGAAACCCGATTGCAAACAGGGATTGGTGAGTTTGACCGAGTCTTAGGCGGTGGTCTAGTCACAGGTTCTGTGGTGCTGATTGGTGGTGACCCGGGGATTGGTAAGTCAACTATCTTATTGCAAACCGCAACTCACATGGCAGCGGGTAATAGCTCAGCCCTGTATGTCACAGGTGAAGAATCCCTGTCTCAGGTGGCATTACGCGCCCAGCGTCTGGACTTGCCAACCGACCAGCTGAAAGTCATGGCAGAAACCTGTGTGGAACGCATTTGCGAGGTGCTTGCACAGGAACGTCCTGCTGTTGCGATTCTGGACTCGATTCAGACTTTATATACCGAAACCTTGCAGTCTGCGCCAGGTGGAGTCTCACAGATCCGTGAGTCTGCCGCCTTATTGACCCGTTTCGCCAAAAATAGCGGCACTGCTCTGTTTATTGTCGGTCATGTGACTAAAGAAGGTGCCTTAGCAGGTCCACGTGTGTTGGAACATATGGTGGACTGTGTGCTGTATTTTGAAGGCCAGTCGGATTCACGTTATCGTATGATCCGCGCAGTCAAAAACCGTTTCGGTGCAGTCAATGAACTTGGCGTCTTTGGCATGACCGATAAAGGTCTGCGTGAAGTGGCCAATCCATCTGCTATTTTCCTCAGTCGTTATGATGAAGCGATTCCAGGTTCCATCGTCATGATTAGCCGCGAAGGGACTCGCCCACTCCTGGTTGAAGTTCAGGCGTTGGTCGATGATGCCCATGGCCAGCCACGCCGTGTAGCTTTGGGTCTAGAACAAAACCGTCTGAATATGCTGCTGGCCGTAATGCATCGTCATGGTGGCGTTCAAACATCCGGTCAGGATGTCTACGTGAATATTGTCGGTGGTTTAAAGATTACTGAGACCGGTTCTGACCTGGCTGTACTTTTAGCGTGTGCATCCAGTATCCGGACCAAAGCGTTGCCTCAGCAACTCGCTGTTTTCGGTGAAGTTGGTCTTTCTGGTGAGATTCGTCCGGTGCCGAATGGTCAGGAACGTCTGAAAGAGGCAGTCAAACACGGTTTCAAATATATTATTTTACCGCGTGCCAATGCACCGCAAAAACCGATTCCCGGCGTGCAGGTCATTGCTGTAGCCCGATTGCATGAAGCCCTGAGTGAAGCTATGAGCCTAAGTGACGAACTCAATTAGTTTTAATCGATAAATCTTGCGAAAAGCCTAAAAAAATACACATTTTTGATTGAAATCCCCTATAAAGCCTATATAAATAGAGTATTCAAATAAGTTTTTTCACATAGGAAAATTGAATGGAAGTTCGACAGCGTGGTTTGATTGCAGGTCTTTTAACAGCAGCATTACTGGTTGCTCCTTTAACTGCTGAAGCAAAACGTGCCGGTGGCGGTAAAAGCCATGGTATGCAACGTTCTGCTGTGCCTACTCAATCTTATCAACAACCTCGTCAAGCTGCGCCAGCACAACAGGCTCCAGCCGCTGGTGCTGCAACTCAGCAAAGATCTGGCCCAGGCGTAGGTAGTATGGTTGCTGCCGGTGTAGCAGGTGCTGCCGTGGGTGCAGTTGCTGCCAATGCGCTGGCTGATGACAAAGAAGTACAAGCGGCTTCTGAAGCTCAAGCAGCTCAACAGCAACAAGAGGAAAAAGGTGGTATTCCTGGCTGGATCTGGATTTTACTTGCTGCCGCTGTTGCCTTCTTCATTTTCCGTAAGATGGGCGCAAAAAAAAAAGTAGCTTCTAATCCATACGCTCCAAATAGTGGTGCTGGTCATTCAGCACCATTTGGTCAGACACCTCCTCGCGGTGGTGACAATACCAATATTTTTGGCCAGAACGTGGGTGGTAGCACGCCAAGCACAAATGCTCCGTTTGGTTCAGCTCCGGTAAATAACGCGCCATTTGGTGCAGCCTATACCAATAGCGGCAACCAGCTTCCAGATGGTACAGAACCTGCGACTTTCTTACGTGTGGCACGTCAACGTTTCAACCACATTCAGTCAATGAATACGGCGAGCAACATTTCAGAAATTAAACGTTACCTGACCCCTGATCTTTACCAGTCGATGTATAACGACATTATGGCAAATCAGGATCAGGACGTAGCTGAGTTCTCTAACCTGAATGCAATGGTGGTAGATTCATCGAATGAGAATGGTCAATATGTAGTAAGCGTACGCTTCACTGGTACTGTAAGTGAAGACCTGAATAGCCAACCTCAACCGTTTGCTGAAATCTGGCACTTTGTCAAACCTGCCGGTTCTCAGCAAGATTGGATGGTTGCAGGAATCCAGCAAGACTAAGTTTTTATCTCATTAATCGTATATCAACAGCGGCTTTCGGGCCGCTGTTTTGCTTTCTGAATTATTGAAAACTATTTAAATTTATTCCTGTTCTCTTTCTATTCGTTTTATTGTTATTTCTCTAAACAAATAGCTTAGTTTGCGTGTTTTAAACACTATCAGTCGACTTTTATACAAAAGCCAATTTTCAGATTGGCTTTTTTATTTTGAACCTTTTAATCTAGATACAAAGATATTTGAGATACTGACATGACTGAGCGTGTTTCTCCCCCTGCCACGCTGGCAAACCGCGCACTGGCAGGCAATGCTGAAGCCCAATTTGAGCTTGCCGAACTATATATGCAGAGCGAGCATGACGAAGACATCATGCTGGCCGAAGAGTGGGCATTGAAAGCAGCCAATGGTGGCTGGGTTGAAGCCATGTACTGGCTCGGTGAGGGTTATACGGTTTATGCCAAAGAGATTGCTGAGGAAGACCCTGACGATTCCAAAGCTCACTTTGAGTTAGCCTATTACTGGTTGAGCAAAGCCAATTTCGAGAAACACCCTGCAGCGACTTTAGAACTGGCTGGCTTTTACCGTCGTGGTGATGTGGTCGAAAAAGATGTTGAAAAATCCATTGCTCTTGTAAAGCAAGCAGCTGAATGGGGCGAAGTTCAAGCCATGCGTGATCTTGCCTTTATTTATGCCAATGGTCTTGGCGTGGTCGTTGATGACCTACAGGCAGATTACTGGACTAAGAAAGCAGATGAAATTGTGCAGGACATAGAATAAATAACAAGCCCATTAGATGATGGGCTTTTTTACGAGAATAAAACTTTATTTCAGTTTTCAAATACCAGGTTATTTCTCAAAATATTTTCAAAATTTTCTTATTAGTCAGATATTAAACAATTTCGGATTGGAACCAAATTAATTTCCAAGTACAATACTTCGCTAGTCGAGGGATGCTGCGACGTTTTACAGGTACGAAATGTAAAAGCGCCAGGCTCGACGATCGGTCTGTCTTTTTCTAAGCAGACCAACAACGGCATCCGCGAACTGAATGATCAATTATTGTTTTTTATAAGGAGATCGTGATGAACGCGGTTAATGCTTCATTTACAGATTATAAAGTTGCTGATATTTCCCTAGCTGACTACGGCCGTAAAGAAATTAAACTTGCAGAAGCTGAGATGCCAGCCCTAATGGGTCTGCGTAAGCGCTACTCAGCTGCTAAACCGCTTGCTGGTGCCAAAATCCTTGGCTGTATCCACATGACTATTCAAACTGCGGTTTTAATTGAAACTCTGGTTGAATTAGGCGCTGAAGTTCGCTGGACTTCTTGTAACATCTTCTCTACTCAAGACCATGCTGCTGCTGCAATCGCTGCTCGCGGTATTCCTGTATTTGCATGGAAAGGCGAAACAGAAGAAGAATACATGTGGTGTCTTGAGCAACAGATCAATGTGAACGGCAAACCTTGGGATGCCAACATGATTCTGGATGATGGTGGTGACTTAACTGCTGTTGTTCATGAAAAATATCCTGAACTGATTGCAAAAATCCACGGTATTACTGAAGAAACAACTACAGGTGTAGCACGTCTTCTGGAAATGTGGAAAGACGGCTCTCTGAAAGTTCCTGCGATCAACGTCAACGATTCAGTAACCAAGTCTAAAAACGACAATAAATACGGTTGCCGTCACTCTCTAAATGATGCGATCAAACGTGCAACTGACATGCTGCTTTCTGGTCGTCGTGCATTAGTGATCGGCTATGGTGACGTAGGTAAAGGTTCTGCTCAGTCTCTTCGTCAAGAAGGCATGATCGTACGTGTTTCTGAAATCGATCCAATCTGTGCGATGCAAGCATGCATGGACGGTTATGAAGTGGTTTCTCCGTACAAAAACGGCGTTCAAACTGGCAAAAAAGAAGATGTGAACGTTGATCTTCTTCAAAATACCGACCTGATCGTGACTACAACTGGTAACTACCACGTATGTGACGCTGCGATGCTAGATACACTAAAAGCTGGTGCAGTAGTTTGTAACATCGGTCACTTCGACACTGAAATCGATACTAACTACTTACGTGGTTACAAATGGGTTGAAGTGAAACCTCAAGTACACCAAGTATATCGTTCAGAAAATGAAAACGATTACCTGATCCTGCTTTCTGAAGGTCGTCTGGTGAACCTGGGTAACGCAACTGGACACCCATCACGTGTGATGGACGGTTCTTTTGCAAACCAGGTTCTAGGTCAAATGCACCTGTTCGCTGAAAAATTTGCGGATCTTCCAGAAGACCAAAAACAAGCAGCGATTCGTGTAGAACTACTTCCTAAGAAATTAGACGAAGAAGTTGCTGCTGCAATGGTTGCCGGTTTTGGTGGTGTTCTGACTCAATTGACTCCAGAACAAGCAGACTACCTAGGCGTACCTGTTGAAGGTCCATTCAAGTCTGATGCTTATAAATATTAATACCCCTCACCCCATCCCTCTCCCTTAGGGAGAGGGTAACCATCCAAATTATTTTCAATGAAGTTTTAATGACTTCAAGTGAAAAAATATGGGCTTAAACCCTGCATAATTCAGTAATGAATTCTCCTCTCCCTTTGGGAGAGGTCAGGGAGAGGGTGATAAGTAAAAGGTATTTATAAAAAGGATTTGAACATGTCTAAACAGATTCCAATTTCTTTTGAGTTTTTCCCGACCAAAACTGATGCGGGTGCAGAAAAACTTAAAACCGTACATCAAGAACTACAACTGTTGAATCCAGAATTCTTTTCTGTGACGTATGGCGCGGGTGGTTCAACACGCGAACGCACTTTATCTACGATCAATGATTTTAACGGTAAAGGCACACCTGTTGCCCCTCACCTGTCTTGTATCGGCGATGATAAAGCGCGTATTGCTGAATTGCTTGATTTGTATAAATCTCAAGGGATTGATCGTATTGTCGCGCTGCGTGGTGACTTGCCATCTGGTCAGGTGGGCCTAGGTGAATTGCCTTATGCACAGGATCTGGTTCGCTTCATCCGTGAACATTCTGGTGACCATTTTCATATTGAAGTTGCGGCTTATCCTGAAATGCATCCACAAGCAGACAGCTTTGATAAAGACATTCAGCACTTTGTGGATAAAGTAAATGCTGGCGCTAATGCTGCATTGACCCAGTTCTTCTTTAATCCAGATGCATACTTCTACTTTGTAGACCGTATCCAGAAAGCTGGAATCGATAGTCCGGTTGCGCCGGGTATTATGCCGATTACCAATGCCAGCAACCTGATTCGCTTCGCAGATGGTACAGGCGCAGAAATCCCACGCTGGATTCGCAAGCAACTGGCAACTTATGGTGATGACACTGCAAGCATTAAAGCCTTTGGTCATGAAGTCGTGGTGAAATTCTGCGAACGCCTGATTGCTGGCGGTGCACCAAGCTTGCACTTCTATACCATGAATACCACTGATCCAACCCGTCAACTTGTTAAAGACCTCGGTCTTGCATAAGTAAAATACCTGATTTGAGAGTAAAACTTTAATGCCGCGTTTTTTTATTGAAGCTGATTTAGCAGTAGATACCACTGTAGAACTGACTGAAACAGTGTTTCATCATTGGGTTAAAGTTTTACGTGCTCAAGTCAGCGAAAAAGCCACCCTGTTTAATGGACAAGGTGGTGAATATGAAGTTGAATTGGTTGAAGTTTCCAAAAAGTCGGCTGCTGTACAGGTCAATAGTTATAACCCTACTGATCGCACACCAAAATTTAAAGCTTTGCTTGGCCAGGTCATGAGTAAAGGTGACCGCATGGATTATGCGATCCAGAAGGCGGTCGAACTGGGTGTATCTGAAATTCAGCTTTTAACCTCTGAACGCTGTGAAATGCGCCTGAAATATGATCGCGACCAAAAGAAACTGGATCACTGGCAAGGTGTAGCCATTGCCGCCTGTGAACAGTGTGGTCTGAATATTGTTCCTAAAATTTTAGCGCCAATGTCACTTGAAAAATGGCTGGAAACCGATCTTCCTACTACCAAACTAGTGCTAGCGCCAAATAAAGAAGAAATTGATGTACTGGCGAATGCCACGCCGGATATTGCTTTGCTGATTGGCCCTGAAGGCGGCTTGAGTGAAGCAGAAATCCTAGCGGCGAATGCTCAAGGCTTTGTCAATTGGTGTATTGGTGAACGTGTCCTGCGTACCGAAACTGCTCCTGTCGTTGCTCTCTCAATTTTGAATTACACTATTTAAGCGGTCAAAATTGTAAAATTTAGTTATTAATTTTATTGATTTTTATTTATAAGCACTCTACTCTTGAGTCAATAATAATGAAACACATATTGATTGATTTAAGAATCATTCAGGCTTGAATAAAAATTAAAATCTAGGATAAAAACCGTTCAGGACGAATACAAGGCACTTAATTATATGATTGATAATAAAGAGGCTTATATCAAAGAGCACTTGCATCGTGCTCAGATTGCGAACACGCTTCGACATAGCCGATATTTTCTGTTAAGTATCATGATTATTTGCCTCTATATTTTCTGTGTTTATCACATTCAATATAGCTCATCGAATAGTTACTTTAATCTCTGGTTTATCCTGACTGAAATTACCGTTAGTATGTGCTGGCTCATCAATACCCTGTATTTTAAGCCTGAACAATATCAACTGAAAAATGCACATTACTGGTTACAGATCCAGAGCCTTGCGGTAGGTTGCTGTATCGCTTCTGGTATTTCTCTGATTTATTATTACCTACCGCAGGCCAATATCAATTTTGATGAAATAGAAGCACTCACTCTTTCGGCTTTGCTATTAATCGTGACTCAAGCTTTTGGTCTGACTTATTTAACCCAGAAGCTCAGTTACTTTTCACTGGTATTTTTACCTTCATTGGTACCCTTTTTACTCTTTCAGTTTTTTCATATCTCGGGTGCCAATCCGGTCTTTGGCCTGGCACTAAATTTTGCAGTCATTGTGATCCTGCTCTGTGCCAATAGTACCTATCGTATTCATACCCGTACTTCCCGCCTTTATGCAGAAAATGAATTGCTGGTGAGTAATGCCGAACAGCAGGTCGCCTGGACTGATGAGCTATGCAAACAGCTACAAACTGAAGTCAATAAATCCAAAGATATTAAACTGGAGCTACAACTCAGCAACCAGCTACTGGAACAGAAAGTTCGTGAACGTACCTATGATATTGAACAGATTAATATTGATCTGAAAAACCAGCAACAAAACCTTGAGCTGACTCATGAAATTGCCGGCATTCGTCCATGGGACTGGAATATCAAAGACCGCAGTATTTTGCTGACCAATCATAAAGATGAGAAAGTACAACGGAAATCCAGCGAACATCATTTACAGTTACAGCATATGATTCATCCTGATGATCTGGCTGCGTTCAAAAGCAATATGAAACAGCATTTGCGTGGGAAAACTGAGCGCTATGAAGTAACTTACCGGATTCAGCAAGCACCGGGAGTCTGGAGCTGGGTACATGATGTAGGCCGGGTGATCAGTCGCGATCCTGAAACTCACCGCCCTTTACGCATGGTCGGAATTTTGCGTGATATTCAGCAGGAACGTAGTTCTCAAGAACGCCTGAAACTGGCAGCCAGTGTGATCGAGCAGGCGGCTGAAGGAATCTTCATCCTAAATGATGAATTACGTTATATCGAAGTAAATCCTTATTTCGAAAATTTGTCCGGTTTTGAACGTAATGACATCTTGGGTAAATATCTATTTGATATCACCGCGAGTCATAAATCACAGCAGCGCAGCATTCATTCCAATATCATCAAGCAAGTCGTGAAAATCGGTTCCTTTGATGGCGAACTGAGTGAAAAATTCCTGTCTGGCAAAGAGATGCCACTCTGGTTACATATCAATGCGATTACTGATGAGGAAGGTCGTATCACCCACTATATCGGCATTGTTTCTGATCTGACTGAGCGTAAATTACAGGAACAGCGCCTGTCTTATCTGGAAAATTATGACACGCTAACTGATTTGCCAAACCGTTTTTACTATAACTACCAGTTGCATCAGTATCTGATGACACAAAAAGATTCCATCAAGAAAATGGCGGTGATCCGACTCAATATCGACCGTTTCCGTCCATTGAATGAATACCTGTCTAATAATGGTGGTGATGAGCTGTTGCGTCAGGTGGCACAACGCTTACGTCTGACCAATGCTGAAGCCCTGTTTGTGGCCCATCTAAATGGTGACGATTTTGCGATTCTGTATGAAATCTCGCATATTCGCCCGTCTGTACAGGAACACTGTCAACGAATTGCTGAAGCCTTCCAAGCTCCTTTCCATATTTTTGGACAAGATTATGTGATTACCCTATCGATGGGCGTGGCTTTCTATCCGGATCATGGCCGTCAGCTAGATTATTTGAATAACTGTGCTGAACAGGCGCTGAGTGAAGCCAAAAATCTCGGCGGGAATACTATCCATTTCTACTCCAATGAAAATACAGCTTTGCTAGAGCAAGGAATTTTCATTGAACGCAATCTGCGTAAAGCCATCCAGAATGGTGAACTGGTAGTCTACTATCAACCAAAAATTAATTTCAATGACCAGCACATTTATGGCTTTGAAGCTTTAGTGCGCTGGAAACATCCAGAGAAAGGTATTATCCCACCTGACCTGTTTATTCCTTTAGCGGAACAGACCAGCCTGATTTCCGAGATCGGTCGTTTGGTGATTCAGCAAACTGCTAAACAGATTCGTGAATGGAATGATCTTGGCTTTCATAATATCTGTGTCTCTGTGAATATCGTGGCGCAGCAACTGCGTCGTGGTCAGTTACTCGATGATCTGGATCAGGCCATTACCGAAAACCAGATTTCTGGCACCAGTCTGGAATTGGAAATTACTGAATCTTCACTGATTGAAAACTCTGAATCTGTCAAAAATCTGCTGAACCAGATCAAGCAGCGCCAGATTAATATCTCGCTAGATGACTTTGGAACTGGTTATTCTTCTTTATCCTATCTTGCCGATTTTCCTATTGACATTCTCAAAATTGACCGCCGTTTTGTCTCTAAAATTGGCGAACATAAACAGGAAGCGATTGTCAGTGCCATGGTCGCGATGGGTAAAGCCATGGGCATGACTGTCGTCGCTGAAGGTATTGAAACTGAAGAACAGCTGCAATATCTACGTGATTTAGATTGTGATATTGCCCAAGGTTACTTCTTCTCCAAGCCATTGTCTGAACTGGAAGCAACTGCATATTTAGAACAGAATCGCGTCGCTGAAACTTATATATATCAAGTCTAAGTCTATATCTACCTCGAATAATATTGTCGCAAAAATGGTCGACTTTGACTGGGCTAAGTGCTTAACAAATGTTATATTCAGAGCTATAAATGCAATTTTTTACCCGCTTTCTGGGTAATCTTTACAACGATAGAGATACAGATGGACGAACAATCTTTAAAGCAGCAGGCTCTTTACTATCACGAATTCCCTACTCCAGGAAAAATCAGCGTTACACCAAGCAAACAATTGGTCAACCAACGTGACTTAGCCCTTGCTTACTCGCCTGGCGTTGCCGCACCATGTCTTGAGATTGAACGCGATCCTTCAACAGCTGCACTGTATACCGCACGCGGTAACCTGGTTGCAGTGGTCAGTAACGGTACAGCAGTTCTTGGTTTGGGTAATATTGGCCCACTGGCGTCTAAACCAGTCATGGAAGGTAAAGGCGTACTGTTCAAAAAATTTGCGGGTGTTGATGTATTCGATATCGAAATTGCTGAAAATGATCCAGACAAGATTGTTGATATTGTCGCTTCTCTAGAACCCACTTTTGGTGGGATCAACCTGGAAGACATCAAGGCTCCAGAATGTTTCTACATTGAACAGAAACTTCGTGAACGCATGAAAATTCCTGTGTTCCACGATGACCAACATGGTACTTCAATCATTGTAGGTTCTGCTCTTCTTAATGCTTTGCAATTAAACGGCAAAAAAATTGATGAAATCAAGATCATTGCTTCAGGTGCTGGGGCTGCTGCCCTGTCTTGCTTGAACTTGCTTTGTGCCCTTGGCGCGAAAAAAGAAAATATCATCGTTGCTGACTCACGTGGTTTATTAACAACTAAACGTGAAGGTCTGGACGAATCTAAACAAGCATATGTACAAGACATTGATGCCTCTCAAATCGGTGACGTGATTGCAGGTGCAGATATGTTCCTGGGTCTTTCTGCAGCCGGTATTCTCACCAAAGAAATGGTGAAACTGATGGCCAAAGATCCAATTATCTTTGCCTTGGCGAACCCAGATCCAGAAATTCTGCCTGAACATGCACACGAAGTTCGTGATGACGTGATCATGGCAACTGGCCGTTCTGACTATCCAAACCAGGTAAACAATGCACTGTGCTTCCCTTATATCTTCCGTGGTGCATTAGACGTTGGTGCAACCACCATTAATGAAGAGATGAAAATTGCCTGCGTACACGCGATTGCACGTATGGCACACGTAGAAGCAGATGCTGCATCTTATGGTGAAAAATCAGCTTCTTTCGGCCGTGATTACCTGATTCCTGGTCCACTGGATCAACGCCTGATTCTGGAAATTGCGCCTGCAGTTGCACAAGCTGCAATGGATTCTGGCGTGGCGACTCGCCCGATTCAGGATTTCTCGGCATATCGTCAACGTTTGTCTGAGTTTGTGTATAACTCAGCCTTCATGATGAAACCAATCTTTGCACAAGCTAAAACAGATCCTAAACGTATCGCTTATGCAGAAGGTGAAGACCTGCGCGTACTTCGTGCTGCACAAATTGCAGTGGATGAAGGCTTGGCAAAACCGATTCTGGTGGGCCGTCCAGCAGTCATCGAAGCGAATATCAAGAAATTGGGCTTACGTCTTGAAGATGGTGTCAACATCACCATCGTGGATCAGGAAAAGAACCCGGATTACGAAAAATTTGCAGACGACTATTATAACCTGATGCAACGTAAAGGTGTAACGCCTGAATATGCCCACCGTGAAGCGCGTCGCCGTTCTACTTTGATCGCTGCGATGCTGGTTCGTCATGGCATGGCGGACGGTATGTTATGTGGTACATACTCAAGCTACGACATCCATCTGGACTTTGTCAGCAATGTCATCGGCAAACAGGATGGCCATAATACCTTCTTCACCTTAAACGCATTAATGCTTGAAGAGCGTAACCTGTTCATCGCAGATACCTACATCAACCGTAATCCAACGGCTGAACAGCTTGCTGAGATGACGATTCTGGCTGCTGAAGAAGTACGTCGTTTCGGTATTACACCGCGTGTTGCCTTACTTTCTCACTCTAGCTTCGGTTCAGACCAGCACGATGCCAGCGCACAAAAAATGCGTCGCGTATATGAAATTCTTTCTGAAACTGCACCTGAGCTTGAAGTTGAAGGTGAAATGCATGGTGATGCAGCATTAGACGAAAATATCCGTCAGTTTGCATTCCCGAACTCTCGTTTCAAAGGTTCTGCAAACTTGCTAATCATGCCAAATCTGGATGCAGCCAATATTTCGTTTAACCTGTTAAAAGCAACTTCAGGTAACAACGTGACCATTGGTCCTATCCTGCTTGGTGCTGCGAAACCTGTTCATATCTTGACACCAACTGCAACGACTCGTCGCGTAGTGAATATGACTGCGTTAACTGTCGCTGAAATTCAGGAAGCAGAAAAAAACGCGCTCTAAGGAATGTACGCATTAGCGTAACTTCTTGACTTGAGAAAACCTCTATTCTGTAGCATGATGCTTGTAAGAATAGAGGTTTTTTCATGCAAGTTTATTTAGTAGGCGGTGCAGTTCGGGATCATTTACTTGGACACCCCTATCACGAAAAAGATTATGTGGTTGTCGGCGCTACGCCGGAACAATTGCTTGCTGAAGGTTTTCAACCTGTTGGCAAGGACTTCCCTGTTTTTCTTCACCCTGAAACCAAAGACGAATATGCTCTGGCACGTACCGAACGCAAGTCTGGCTATGGTTATCATGGTTTCGAATTTTATACCGATATTAATGTTACCTTGGAAGAGGATCTGATCCGCCGTGACCTGACCATCAACGCCATGGCCATGGATGATTCAGGCAAGATTTATGATCCTTATGGCGGTCAAAAAGATCTGGCTGATCGTGTACTGCGTCATGTATCAGAAGCTTTTGTCGAAGATCCTTTACGTGTTTTAAGGATTGCCCGCTTTGCTGCGCGTTATCAACATCAGGGTTTTAGTATTGCAGAAGAAACGTTGGTGCTGATGAAACAGCTGGCGGAATCGGGCGAGCTTAATGCATTGACACCTGAGCGGGTCTGGAAAGAAACCACACGCGCACTGATGGAACAAGATGCAGATGTGTATTTTGAAGTATTACGTAGTTGTGGTGCTTTAAAAGTACTGTTCCCGGAACTGGATGCCTTATATGGCATTCCGCAACGTCCTGAATATCATCCGGAAATTGACTGTGGTATTCATACCATGATGTCTTTACAGCAAGCCTGCCGCCAAAATTATAGTCTAGATGTGCGTTTTGCGGTTCTGGTTCATGACCTGGGTAAGGCATTAACCCCTGTGGAAGAATTGCCACGCCATATCATGCATGAAGAACGTGGGATCACACCGGTAAATGAGCTGTGTGAACGTTTAAGAGTTCCGACTCATACCAAACAGCTGGCATTGGCGGTCTGTAAAGAACACTTAAAATGCCATCAGGCTTTTAACTTAAAACCTGGCACTTTATGGCGTTTATTACAGCGTTTGGATGTATTGCGTCGTCCTGAACGTGTTGAAGCGTTTGTACAGGCCTGTGAATGTGACTCTCGCGGCCGCTTGGGGTTGGAAAATCGTGCTTATCCTCAGGCTCAATATGTGCTGGATGCCATGCAGGTGGTTCGCAGTATTAAAGCTCAAGATTTGCCACCAGAAATTCAAGGTCCGGATATTGGTGAGATGCTAATTGAACGACGGATTGCCGCTCTGGCAGAACTGAAAGAACAGCATAGTGCCATACTTTAAACATCAGGCTCCTTCGGGAGCCTTTTAATATCTTAAATCTTACTCATCTCGATTTTCTATATAAATAGCAATAATTCTTTGAAGCTATCGTGTAATTTCAACACTTAAGGAAAGTAAATATTGATTATGATTGATATTATTTTTAGCTAAGAACATGTCTAATGACTTATCTCATCCGTCAACTGGATCTTGAAAGAGACCTGCATGATGTTCATCAACTCACGATTCAGCTTGGCTATCCCTCTACGCTGGAAAAAATCAAACAGCGTTGGGAGTATCTCCATCAAGACAGTCATTATCAGACACTGGTTATAAAACAGGATTCACATGTGATCGGCTATGCCGGTTTTATTCAGGAATACACTTGGGAATTTGACGGTGGATATTTAAGGATTCAGGCTTTTGTAATTGATCAGGCCCATCGTGGAAAAGGTATTGGCAAGCAACTGATGGCTGCTATTGAACAGATTGCAAAAGAGCAAGGCTTCAAGATGATTCAGCTCAACAGCGGAAAACGCGAAGAACGCCATCCTGCGCATGCCTTTTATCAAGGACTGGGATTTGACAATTACAGTATTGGATTTCGTAAGCATCTGGAGTGATCAGCCAGTCGTAACCAGCTGATCAATCGTGGATTTAATTTATGAAATTTCAGCAGGGAAAGTAATCACTTTTTCCAATTTCATCTGATTGGTTGCAATCATCAGCAAGCGATCAAGACCTAGGGCAATACCTGAACATTCCGGCATTTGTGGCAATGCCGCCAGCAAATACTCATCAATCGGCATGACATGCAAGCCAAGCGCTGCCCGTTCTGCATCATCTGCTTCAAAGCGGGAACGTAAAACTTCAGCATCAATCAGCTCATCATAAGCATTGGCCAGTTCCAGCCCTTCGATATACAGCTCAAAACGGGCTGCAACCAGCTCCCCATCTTCATCGATTCTGGTTTTAGCCAATGATGCCAGTTCCGGTGGAAAATCTGTCAGAAATACAGCCGTATCGAACCCTAGGCTTGGCTCGACCATATGCGAGAATAAAAGGTCGATATATCCTAAACGGTCATCACCCAAGTCCAGATTGAGACCTACCCGGCGACAACAATCTTTGAGTTGCTGCAAAGTGGCCTGTAAAGGATTGAGATCCAAGCGATCCATAAAGGCATGTTTATAGCTGAGCACAGTGGGACGGATTTCCCCAAAACGGGCCTTAAGTGTCACATTTAACAGATCCGTCACTTCAAACATCAGATCTTTCAGACTAAAGCCTGGTCGATACCATTCCAGCATGCTGAATTCACTATTGTGCTTGCGGCCGTGTTCATCATCCCGAAATACTTTACATATCTGGTAAATCGGCCCACTGCCACTGGCCAATAAACGTTTCATGGCAAATTCAGGTGAGGTCTGTAGATAATGTGTGCTGAGCTTACCCATGACATGACGCTGGGCCTGAATCGAAGCCAGATGCACATCGGTCACACCAGCCTGAGATAAAATCGGGGTTTCCACTTCCAGCACGTCACGTTCAGCAAAAAATTGACGGAGCTGGGCATACATGTGGGCACGTGCTTTAATGGCTTTTAAGTCGCAGGTCGGTTGATAAGATACTGTTTGACTCATGCCTTTGGCCCTCCATGAGCGGCCCATTCACGGCGTAAAGGATAAGTCTTGCGTAAATGATCAAATGCTTTCTGATCGACTTTGCCATCTTTTAAACAAGCACGCAGATTGGCATCATCACGGGCGATATCATAGATCTGGGTTAAATGCTGTTGTAGCGCCAGTTTTAAATCCTGATTCTGGAAAAGCTGCTCACAGACAGGCAATTGGCTTTCAAACTGCTTATTAATCTCAAAGCCAAAAGTCTGGCAAAATGCCTCGTAAATCATTTGAGTACCGCGTGCCTTACCTTCCAGACTATAACCTGCAATATGTGGCGTCACCAAGGTAATCAGATTCAGCAGCTGTTCAGAAATTTCCGGTTCATGCTCAAAGACATCCAGTACAACCTGACGTTGAGTTGTCTGAATATCAGCAATTAATGCTGCTTCTTCAACAACTGGCCCACGCGCTGAATTAATTAAAATGGCTTCCGGCTTCATTTGTCCAAGAGCATTAGCATTAATTAAATGATAAGTCGGATGCTGACCTGTTTTGGTTAAAGGCACATGAATGGAAATGGCATCTGCTGCTTTTAGCAATTCTTCAAATTCAACCTGATGAACCTGATCACGTTGCACAAAGGGATCGTAGGCAATCACATTCCAACCCAGCAATTTGGCCATTGTTGCCAAACGTGAACCGACATTTCCTAGACCCACAATACCCAAGGTGAATTCTTTATTTGCATTGATCAATTGGAGTTGTAAATGCAATAAAGCTGTAATCACATATTCAGCCACCGCCTGTGCATTACAACCGGGTGCATTGCTCCAGCGAATGTTCTGTTGTTCTAGTGCAGCAATGTCCAGATGATCTGTACCAATAGTGGCACTGCCAACAAATTTAATCTGACTGTCCTGTACGAGTGCTGCATTGACTTTGGTCACGGAACGAACCAATAAAGCCTCGGCATCTTTTACATCTTCCGCAGTGAGAGTTCTTCCTGCACGATGCTGAATATCACCAAATTCTGCAAAGAAATAATCGGTAAATGCCAGATTTTCATCTGCGACAATTTTCATAATCTGTTCCAATGACTGAATCTGTCTATCATACCGCGTCAACCGGGATGTGACTATTTTCACTCAAGCTTTAGATGAATTCTTGCAAACATAGAGATATAAAAAATGCCAAAGTCAAACATCACTTCGGCAAAGGAGTGTAATTGGAGTAAGAAAATGACGCAGGGTTAGACTACTGAATCTTCAACTAAGTTATGAATTGTACCATCAATAATGCCTTCATTTTTTAATACAGCTAATTCCTCAGAATTTTTAAACCTAGATAAGATTAAACCGGTATGTTCACCCAACTGTGGCGGTGCATGTCGATATTCTACCGGCGTGTCCGAAAGTTTGATTGGCGAAGCAATAACTTTGAACTGATCATTTAGCATATGTGGAATATTAACCACCATCTCCCGATATTTAATCTGTGGTTCAGCCAGCGCATCCTTTATCGAATTAATTATGCCTACCGGTACTTTTACTGCATGTATGGCATCGACCCAGTCTTTGGCATTTTTTGCGAGAAAATATTCTGACAATAAAGGAATAAGTTCATCGCGATGTTTCACCCGATCCTGATTACGCTGGAATTTTTTATCCTCTAAAAGTTCAGGTAAATTAATAGCTATACATAGATCCTTGAACTGCTTATCATTACCGCAAGCAATAATAAATTCTTTATCTTTGGCTTTAAAAGTTTGATAGGGAACGATATTGGGATGATTATTTCCCATTCGTTTTGGTGCCACACCTGACGTTAAATAATTCATACCCTGATTAGCCAATGTGGCCACCTGTACATCCAGTAAAGACATATCAATATATTGTCCTCGTCCTGTGTGCTGGCGTGCCAGTAAGGCTGCCTGTATGGCAATAGTTGAATAGAGTCCGGTCTGAATATCTACTACGGCTACTCCAACTTTTTGTGCACCTGCACATGGTTCTCCATCTCTTTCACCAGTTATGCTCATCAAACCTGACATGCCTTGGATAATAAAATCATAACCCGGCTCTTCGGCACGTGGTCCATCTTGACCAAAGCCTGTAATTGAACAATATACCAGCTTTGGATTTAACCTACTTAGACTGGCATAGTCTAGACCATATTTTGCCAATGAGCCTGCCTTATAGTTTTCAATTACGACATCAGCAGTTTTAGCAATTTCCTGAATAATCTCTTGTCCTTTTACACTTGCAATATCAACTGCGACTGAATATTTATTACGGTTAGCGCATTGAAAATAGCCTGATTCGCGTGTCACTTGGCCCTGCTGATCCAGCATCCATGGTGGTCCCCACATACGGGTATCATCTCCTAACTGAGGACGTTCAATTTTAATAACTTCAGCACCTAAATCGGCCAGAATCTGGCCACACCATGGTCCAGCCAAGACTCGGCTTAAATCTAGTACACGTATTCCTTTTAATGCACTCATGCTCATTCCTCTTTAAGGGGTCGGGCTACATCCCGACCATTTCATTCTTTTATAATTACTGACTTGCTGTGGCTGGACGAGTTGGTTTCTTAGTATCGACTGATGAGATAGAATCGCTTTGTTCTGCTTCTGCTGTCTTCACCAAACTAGTCTGTTGAGGATCATATTGACGTTCACGAATAAACAGGCCTGGAATCACCCCTGCAATGAAATACGCAGTTCCCATGACGATAAATGCCATAGTAAAAGAACCACCTGCTGCGATAAATCCAATCGTTGCTGGAGCAATTGCCGCGCCAAGGCGTCCCATGTTGTATGCTCCACCGATTGCTGTGCCACGTACATCTGTTGAGAAAGTCTCAGCCATGTAAGTCGCATTGACACCATATGGAATGCCGTAAAGGAAACCAAAGGTAATCAATAAATAGGCAATATTAGTTGGGTTGTTATAGAAAATAATGATGGGCAAGAAAGCTGCAGTACTCACTGTACCAAATACAAAAGTAATACGGCGTCCAAATTTATCTGCCGCATAACCAGCAAGAATCTTACCTAAGATCATGGCCGTATAGGCACCTACCATATAGCCTGTTAAGGCCTTAAAATTCATATTAAGTTCAGTTTCAAGGTAGGTCGGCATCCAGTTATTAACACCGTAGTAACCGAACTGTAGGAATGCAGCTGTAGTCATCCATAATAGGAACATACGTCGATGCAACTGATGCCCAAAGATACGCTTATAAATGCTTTCTGATGGCTGTTGGGGAGAAATAGGAGTTTCGAGAATATCAAGATTCAGTGCTTTACGCTTAGCCTGTTCAATTTTAGCTTCCTGCCATGAAGCTGGCTCTGGAACAAAACGCATAAACATTAGTGCAAAGGCAGCAGGAATAATCGTTACGTAGAACAACATACGCCAACCATAATCCGGAATAATCGAACCTGCCAACAAGGTTGCTACAATATAACCTACGGTTTGACCTGTCTGGAGTGTACCCAGCACAGTAGTACGATATTTAGTCGGTACATATTCTGCCATCAACGTATTACAAGCCATGTACAATGAACCCAACCCAAATGCCCCAATAAAGCGAAGCACCATAAACTGCTCATAACTTTGAGTAAGTCCCAAAATACAGGTCATGATTGAGAAAAATACGACTGACCACGCAATCGTTTTCACTCGTCCAAACTTATCACAAGTCCAACCACCCGTAATGCCGCCTAGTGCCATTCCTGCTAATGAAGAACTACCTAACATTCCAGCCTGAAACGAGGTCAGACCAAATTCTGCTTTCAGACTGGTCAAGCTAAACGACAGCAGCATGATGTCAACGCCGTCAATTACCAACGAGACAAATGCAAATATAAAAGCTAATTTCCAAGTATGGGTATGAATACGATGGGCCGTTCCAACGTTCTTAGGCAGTTTTAAGCCTAAAATGACAGCGTCCTGATGGATACTATTTTGATTTTCATTTTTCATGTATTACCTCATTTTCCCAAATGAGTCACCGACATTCCTCTGTCTTCAGTTCTTCAGCAGTGTTCTTTATTCTTTTTCTGCTTGTATCTTTTGAACTTTGCTTACTAATACTGAGAATTACAAGAAAGCTTCACGATGAATCCTTTATTTAAGTTATTGATTAATTTTAGGGACAAAAGGCCCTAAGGATGCTCAACCCTGAGCATCTCTGATTTATAAAATGAATTAATTAGAAAAAGCAGCAATACCCGTTTGCGCACGACCTAGAATCAAGGCGTGTACATCGTGTGTACCTTCATAAGTGTTTACCACCTCCAGATTCACCAGATGACGAGCTACACCGAATTCATCAGAGATCCCGTTTCCGCCCATCATGTCACGCGCTAAACGGGCAATGTCTAAAGCTTTACCACAGTTATTACGCTTGATCAGGGACGTACCTTCTACTGAAGCAATGCCTTCATCTTTCATGCGGCCAAAACGTAAAGCCACTTGTAGACCTAATGCAATTTCAGTTTGCATGTCTGCCAGTTTTT
>NZ_JWHB01000017.1:0-69358 GCF_000804305.1 Acinetobacter sp. YZS-X1-1
CTGGTGTAGTTGCTAAAGTAACTGCATAATCATAGAATAGAAAATAAGCTGGAGTTTCGGCTCCAGTTTATTTACAGGCCAGTAGTTCAATTGGTAGAGCGTCGGTCTCCAAAACCGAATGTTGGGGGTTCGAGTCCCTCCTGGCCTGCCAAGTTTTTTTCAAAAGACGCTTGATGTCGGCAAAACTGGTCATATAATAAGTCGCGAAACCTACGACGAGTACAAAAATGTCGAATGATAAATCACGCGACGCATTAAGCGAAGCGGCAATTCCTCAAAGAAATAATCCTGCTGTAGATGTAAGTTCTGGTTCTCCATTAGACATTGTTCTATGGGTTATCGCCTTGATTTTATTGGTCGGTGCTATGGTGGTAAACCAATATTTACCTGCATACTGGGCGCCTGCGAATGATATTTGGGTGCGCGTTGGGGTAATTTTGGCTTGTATCGTTGTGGCATTCGGTTTATTATACGCCACCCATCAAGGCAAAGGCTTTGTTCGTCTTCTTAAGGATGCACGAATCGAGTTACGTCGAGTGACCTGGCCTACCAAACAAGAGACTATGACCACATCTTGGCAAGTCCTTGCTGTTGTAGTGATTGCAGCCATTGTTCTATGGTGCTTTGACTATGTTTTAGGCTGGTTAATGAAGTTTATTATCGGGTAAGAGAGCTATGAAACGTTGGTACATTATTCATGCCTATTCAGGTTATGAAAAACAAGTGATGCGTTCGCTTAATGATCGAATCCAGCGTAGCGCTGTTGCCGATAGCTTTGGTGAAGTCCTTGTTCCTACCGAAGAAGTGGTAGAAATGAAGGATGGCAAGAAGCGTAAATCAGAGCGTAAGTTCTTTCCTGGCTATGTATTAGTTGAAATGGAAATGAACGATGACACTTGGCATATTGTTAAAGAATGTCCAAAAGTGCTTGGTTTTATTGGTGGTACGGCTGAAAAACCGGCTCCAATTACGCAAAAAGAAGCTGATGCAATCCTTGCACGTGTACGCAATACTGGTGAAGCACCGCGTCCTAAGACCATGTTTGAACCAGGCGAAGAATTACTCGTAATTGACGGTCCATTCACTGACTTTAAAGGTGTGGTGGAAGAAGTGCTTTACGACAAGTCGCGCTTAACGCTGACGATTAATGTATTTAACCGACCAACTCAGGTTGAACTGGAATTTCGCCAAGTCGAAAAAACAGTTTAATTTGTTCGGGTTGAAAACGCCTGATTTGCGTGCAAATCAGGCATTGTTGTTGTAACGGTATCGTTACTTGAAATCATTGGGGAGCCTAGCGGCGTTTGCACCCAGAGGTAATTTGAAATGGCTAAGAAGATTGACGGCTATATCAAGCTGCAAGTTCCAGCTGGTAAAGCGAATCCATCTCCACCGATTGGTCCTGCACTAGGTCAACGTGGTGTTAACATCATGGCATTCTGTAAAGAATTCAATGCTGCTACACAAAAAGTTGAAGCTGGTCTACCAATTCCAGTCGTGATCACTGTGTACAACGACAAGTCGTTCACATTCATCATGAAAACTCCACCTGCTGCAGTTCTTCTTAAGAAAGCTGCTGGTATCCAAAAGGGTTCTTCTGTACCTAACAAAACTAAAGTTGGTAAGTTGACTCGTGCTCAATTGGAAGAAATCGCGACTACTAAAGAACCAGATTTAACTGGTGCTGATTTAGACGCGCGTGTACGTACCATCGCTGGTTCTGCACGTTCTATGGGCTTGGAAGTGGAGCTATAAGACATGGCAAAGTTAACTAAACGTCAAAAAGCCATTGCTGCTGCTGTAGAAGCACAGAAAGTTTACACTTTAGAAGAAGCTGTAGAAGTTCTTACTAGCCTTCCAGCTGCGAAATTCAAAGAATCTTTGGACATCGCTGTAAACCTGGGTGTTGACCCTCGTAAATCTGATCAGGTTGTTCGTGGCGCGACTACTCTTCCTGCAGGTACTGGTAAAACTGTACGCGTAGCTGTATTTGCTCAAGGCGCTGCTGCTGAAGCTGCGAAAGAAGCTGGTGCAGACGTTGTTGGTTTCGACGATCTTGCTGAAAGCATCCAAGGCGGAAACCTTGACTTCGACGTAGTGATTGCTGCTCCTGATGCAATGCGCGTTGTTGGTAAACTGGGTACGATTCTTGGTCCACGTGGTTTAATGCCAAACCCTAAAGTGGGTACTGTAACTCCTGACGTTGCGACTGCAGTTAAAAATGCAAAAGCTGGTCAAGCACGTTACCGTGTAGACAAAGCGGGTATCATTCACGCTGCGATCGGTCAAGTAGGTTTCTCTGCTGAAGCTGTTCGTCAAAACGTTGAAGCTCTTGTAGCTGACCTTAAGAAAGCAAAACCTGCTACTTCTAAAGGTGTTTACATCCAGAAGATCACTCTAAGCTCTACTATGGGTCCTGGTCTGATCGTTGATGTAGCAAACGTTTCTAAATAAGTTTTAAACTTATACAGAATTTTAAAGCCCTGAGTAAAAATCAAAGCGCTGCTTTGATTTTTACGCAAGAAACGCTCCGTCTCTTGCGAACTTAGGCAGACTTTGAATTGATAAATGTAAATTTATCAGCGTCAAAGACCTCAGGCGAGGGGAGTTTTATGCTTCTTTCTTAATATTCTAGCCTGCGTAGACGCGGTGGTGTGATTTGTTCATCCTCCGCGTGTGATTTCAGAGATGAATTCACGAATTGGGAGTGTGCTTGTATCAGGCACATAAATCACCGTTAGGAGGTTTTACAATGGCTCTTCTTATTGAAGGCAAAAAACAGATCGTAGCTGAAGTAAGTGAAATTGCTTCTACTGCATTTGCCGCTGTTGTTGCTGACTACCAAGGTTTAACAGTTGAGCAATTAACTGCTCTTCGTGTTGAAGCTCGTAAACTAGGTGTTAAAACACGTATCGTGCGTAACACTCTGGCTAAACGCGCTCTTCAAGATACTCAATTCAATATCTTGAACGACAGCCTTGTTGGCCCAACAATCTTAGCTTTCTCGACTTCTGAAGACGACATGGGTGCAGCTGCACGCTTGTTCGAAGAATTCGCAAAAACTAACAAAGCATTCGAACTTAAAGCTGCTGCATTTGATGGCAAAGTTTACGAAGGTGCTGAAGTTAGCGTAATCGCGAACCTTCCGAACCAAGAAAAAGCGCTTACTATGCTTGCAAACGTTCTTCAAGCTCCTATTTCGAAATTGGGTCGCCTTATTACTGCGCTCAAAGAGAAAAACGAGTCAGAAGCAGCTTAAGCTTAAATTTATTTCCACACCATTCAATTTCCATTTGGAGTTATTCTCATGGCTTTAACTAACGAAGAAATCCTAAACGCAGTTGCAGAAAAAACTGTTCTTGAACTTGTTGAACTAATCTCTGCTTTCGAAGAAAAATTCAACGTATCTGCTGCTGCTGTTGCTGTTGCTGCTGCTCCTGGCGCTGCTGCTGCTGCTGAAGAACAATCAGAATTCAACGTTGAGTTAACTTCTTTCGGTGCTAACAAAGTTGCTGTAATTAAAGCAGTTCGTGAAGCTACTGGTCTTGGCTTGAAAGAAGCTAAAGACATGGTTGAGGGCGCACCTACAGTTCTTAAAGAAGGCGTTTCTAAAGAAGAAGGCGAAGAGCTTAAGAAAAAACTTGAAGAAGCTGGTGCTACAGTTACTCTTAAGTAATTTCTTAAAGGAGCCGGTTTTTTATAATCGGCTCCAAAAATTGGCTGATGGCTCTTGGGTCATCAGCCTTTTTGCGTTACAATAATCGGCTCGATTTTTGTTTGCATGATATAAAATTCATACAAATTAAAAATAAACATAATGAACAAACGCTTACCAATATTTTTCATTAAAAAAATATTGTTAAGCGTTTTAATACCACTAAAAATTGCAGCATTTGTAAAGAGTGGTGGCCATATCGGCCAGCGTAATTCCTTCTGAGCCCGTTCTGCAGGCGGGCTTGGTTTACACTTTCCGAGGACTCCAGATGGCATACTCATATACCGAAAAGAAACGGATCCGTAAGAATTTTGGTAAATTGCCTAGCGTCATGGATGCTCCGTACCTGCTCGCGATTCAAGTCGACTCGTACAGAACATTCTTACAAGATGGCAAATCACCAAAAAACCGCGAAGATATCGGTCTCCAAGCCGCATTTCGTTCAGTTTTTCCTATTGAAAGTTATTCTGGCAATGCTGCTTTAGAATTCGTTGAGTATAGTCTTGGTAAGCCTGAGTTTGATGTACGCGAATGTATCCTTCGTGGCTCAACTTATGCAGCACCAATGCGCGTAAAAATTCGTTTGATCCTGAAAGATCGCGAAACTAAATCAATCAAAGACGTACGTGAACAAGAAGTCTACATGGGCGAAATGCCGCTTATGACAGACAACGGTACTTTCGTGATTAACGGTACCGAGCGTGTAATTGTATCGCAATTGCACCGTTCACCGGGCGTATTCTTTGACCACGATAAAGGCAAGACTCACTCAAGCGGTAAAGTCCTTTATTCAGCTCGTATCATTCCTTACCGTGGTTCATGGTTAGACTTTGAATTCGATGCCAAAGACCTGGTCTACGTACGTATTGACCGTCGTCGTAAATTGCTTGCGACTGTGGTGCTTCGTGCGTTGGGTTATGCCAACGAACAAATTCTCGACATGTTCTACGAGAAAGTACCTGTGTATCTGGACATGGGTAGCTATCAGATTGACCTTGTTCCAGAGCGCCTGCGCGGCGAAATGGCACAGTTCGACATTGCTGACAAAGACGGCAAAGTCATTGTTGAACAAGGTAAACGTATTAACGCACGTCATGTACGTCAAATGGAAGCATCTGGTCTTGAGAAGCTTTCTGTTCCTGATGAGTACCTGTACGAACGTATCACTGCTGAAGACATCCCACTGAAAGATGGTGATGTGATTGCAGCCAATACTGTTCTGAGCCATGAAATCATGGTGAAAATTGCAGAAGGCGGCGTGAAACAGTTCAATATCCTGTTTACTAACGATATCGACCGTGGTCCGTTTATTGCGGATACATTACGTGCGGATACCACAGTAAGCCGTGATGAAGCGCTTGTAGAAATCTACAAAGTCATGCGTCCAGGTGAGCCACCAACAAAAGAAGCTGCTGAGAATCTGTTCAACAACCTGTTCTTCTCTTCTGAGCGTTATGACCTGTCTCCAGTGGGTCGTATGAAGTTCAACCGTCGTTTGGGTCGTCCTTACGAAGTGGGTACTGACCAGAAGTCACGCGAAGTTGAAGGCATTCTCTCGAACGAAGATATCACTGATGTATTAAAAACATTAGTAGAAATCCGTAACGGTAAAGGTGAAGTCGACGATATCGACCACTTGGGTAACCGTCGTGTTCGTTCTGTGGGTGAAATGACCGAGAACCAATTCCGTGTAGGTCTGGTTCGTGTAGAGCGTGCGGTTAAAGAACGTCTGTCTCAAGCTGAAACGGATAACCTGTCTCCGCAAGACCTGATCAATGCGAAGCCAGTGGCTGCTGCAATCAAAGAATTCTTTGGTTCAAGCCAGTTGTCTCAGTTCATGGACCAAAACAACCCGTTGTCTGAAATTACACACAAACGTCGTGTATCAGCACTTGGGCCTGGTGGTTTGACTCGTGAACGTGCGGGCTTCGAAGTACGTGACGTACATCAAACTCATTACGGTCGTGTATGTCCAATTGAGACTCCTGAGGGTCCAAACATTGGTTTGATCAACTCGCTGTCTGTTTATGCGAAATGTAACAACTTCGGTTTCCTAGAAACTCCATACCGTAAAGTGGTTGATGGCCGCGTAACTGATGACGTTGAATACCTGTCTGCGATTGAAGAAGTAGGTACTGTGATTGCACAGGCCGACTCTGCAGTAGATAAAGATGGCAACCTGTCTGAAGAATTCGTTTCTGTACGTCACCAAGGTGAATTCGTACGTATGCCTCCTGAAAAAGTGACGCATATGGACGTATCTGCTCAGCAGGTTGTATCTGTAGCAGCATCACTGATTCCGTTCCTTGAGCACGATGACGCCAACCGTGCATTGATGGGTTCGAACATGCAACGTCAGGCTGTTCCTACGTTAATTGCTGACAAACCACTGGTTGGTACCGGTATGGAAGCGAACGTAGCACATGACTCTGGTGTATGTGTAATCGCGAAACGTGGTGGTCGTATTGAATTTGTTGACGCTTCGCGTGTTGTAATTCGTGTCAACGAAGACGAAATGGTTGCAGGCGAAGCAGGTGTAGATATCTATAACCTGATCAAATACACACGTTCTAACCAAAACACTTGTATCAACCAGAAAGTTCTTGTGAACCTGGGCGATAAAGTAGGTCGTGGTGACGTTCTGGCTGACGGTCCATCAACTGATGGCGGTGAGCTTGCGCTTGGTCAAAACATGCGTGTAGCGTTCATGACCTGGAATGGTTACAACTACGAAGACTCGATCTTATTATCTGAGCGTGTTCTTCAAGAAGACCGTTTAACGTCTATTCACATCCAGGAACTTTCATGTGTTGCACGTGATACCAAATTGGGTGCTGAAGAAATTACTGCCGATATTCCGAACGTGGGTGAAGCAGCGCTTTCTAAACTGGACGAGTCAGGTATCGTTTACATCGGTGCTGAAGTGACTGCGGGTGACATCCTGGTAGGTAAAGTAACGCCTAAAGGTGAAACTCAGTTAACTCCTGAAGAAAAACTGCTTCGTGCAATCTTCGGTGAAAAAGCGGCTGACGTAAAAGATTCTTCTTTACGTGTTCCATCGGGTACTAAAGGTACTGTGATCGACGTTCAAGTGTTTACACGTGACGGTCTTGAGAAAGACGAACGTGCTCAGGCAATTGAAAAAGCTCAGCTTGATGCTTACCGTAAAGACTTGAAAGAAGAATACAAAATCTTCGAAGAAGCAGCACGTGAACGTATTGTACGTCTGTTGAAAGGTCAGGAATCTAACGGTGGCGGTACCACTAAACGCGGTGACAAACTGTCTGAAGAATTGTTATCTGGTTTAGAGCTTGTTGATCTGCTTGATATCCAACCAAGTGATGAAGCAATTGCTGAACGTTTAACTCAAATTCAAGTGTTCCTGAAAGAGAAGAGTCTTGAAATTGATGAGAAATTTGCTGAGAAAAAACGCAAACTTTCTACAGGTGACGAACTGACAACTGGCGTATTGAAAGTTGTTAAGGTTTACCTGGCAGTTAAACGTCGTATCCAGCCTGGTGATAAGATGGCGGGTCGTCACGGGAACAAGGGTGTAGTTTCTAACATCCTGCCTGTTGAGGACATGCCGCACGATGCCAATGGTGTACCAGTAGATATCGTACTGAACCCGCTCGGTGTACCATCACGTATGAACGTGGGTCAGATTCTGGAAACTCACTTGGGTATGGCTGCTAAAGGTCTTGGCGATCAAATCGACAAGATGCTGAAAGAACAGCGTACAGTTCTTGAACTGCGTGATTTCCTAGACAAGATTTATAATAAGGTTGGCGGTCAGCAAGAAGATCTTGACAGCCTGACTGATGAAGAAATCTTGAAACTGTCTGGTAACCTGCGTAAAGGTGTTCCTCTGGCAACTCCAGTATTTGATGGTGCTGAAGAAGGTCAGATCAAAGAATTACTTGAGCTTGCTGGCTTGTCACGTACGGGTCAAACTGTATTGTACGATGGCCGTACTGGTGAACGTTTCGATCGTCCTGTAACTGTAGGTTACATGTACATGCTGAAATTGAACCACTTGGTTGACGACAAGATGCATGCGCGTTCTACTGGTTCTTACTCTCTAGTAACGCAACAGCCGCTGGGTGGTAAAGCACAATTCGGTGGTCAGCGTTTCGGTGAGATGGAAGTCTGGGCACTGGAAGCATACGGTGCAGCATATACGCTTCAAGAAATGCTTACTGTGAAGTCGGATGACGTTGAAGGCCGTACCCGTATCTATAAGAACATTGTAGATGGTAACCATTATATGGACCCAGGTATGCCTGAATCGTTCAACGTATTGACCAAAGAGATCCGTTCTTTAGGTATCAACATTGAACTGAAAAATGGTGACTAATTAATCCCCCCGGCCCCCTTTTTCAAAGGGGGAGTTCCCCCTCTTTAGTAAAGAGGGGTTAGGGGAGATTCCAAATTTCAGTTAAAAAACAATATTTGTGACCCAGTCGGGAAGTGAAAATCTCCTCGACACACGGAGAAAAAAATTGAAAGACTTGCTCGATATCATGCGCAAAAAGACGGATTCCGACGGTCATGCTCCAGTAGAGTTTGATCGCATCCGTATTGGTCTTGCGTCACCAGAAATGATTAAGTCGTGGTCTCATGGTGAAGTTAAAAAGCCAGAAACCATTAACTACCGTACGTTCAAACCAGAACGTGACGGTTTATTCTGTGCCAAAATCTTTGGTCCAGTAAAAGATTACGAATGCTTGTGTGGTAAATACAAGCGTATGAAATACAAAGGCGTCATTTGTGAAAAATGTGGCGTTGAAGTAACAACTGCGAAAGTTCGTCGTGAGCGTATGGGTCACATCGAGCTTGCGTCTCCAGTTGCGCACATCTGGTTCCTGAAATCACTGCCTAGCCGTATCGGTCTTTTATTAGACATGACGCTACGTGATATCGAACGCGTATTGTATTTCGAATCTTATGTTGTCACTGACCCAGGTATGACTCCATTTGAGAAATACCAACTTCTTAACGATGAAGAATATTTCAATGCGTTAGAAGAACACGGTGACGAATTCACCGCGAAAATGGGTGCAGAAGCAGTTCAAGACTTGCTTAAAGATATCGATCTTGAAGCTGAAATTGCGCGTCTTCGTGAAGAAATTCCAAATACAACTTCAGAAACTAAGCTTAAAAAAGCCTCTAAGCGTCTGAAATTGATGGAAGCATTTAACGATTCGAACAACAAGCCAGAATGGATGGTGATGAACGTACTTCCAGTACTTCCACCAGATCTTCGTCCGCTTGTACCACTTGAAGGTGGTCGTTTCGCGACTTCTGACCTGAACGACCTTTACCGTCGTGTGATCAACCGTAACAACCGTTTAAAACGTCTTCTTGATCTTGCGGCTCCAGACATCATCGTACGTAACGAAAAACGTATGTTGCAGGAATCTGTAGATGCATTGCTGGATAACGGTCGTCGTGGTCGTGCGATTACTGGTTCTAACAAACGTCCGCTTAAATCTTTGGCAGATATGATCAAAGGTAAACAAGGTCGTTTCCGTCAAAACTTATTGGGTAAACGTGTCGATTACTCTGGTCGTTCGGTAATTACCGTAGGTCCAAGCCTGCGTTTACACCAATGTGGTCTTCCTAAGAAAATGGCGCTTGAACTGTTCAAGCCATTCATCTTTGCGAAACTGCAAGCATCTGGTCAGGCTACAACCATTAAAGCTGCGAAGAAAATGGTTGAGCGTGAAACTCCAGAAGTTTGGGACGTTCTAGCATCAGTCATTCGTCAGCATCCAGTGATGTTGAACCGTGCGCCGACGCTTCACCGTCTAGGTCTTCAAGCATTTGAACCTATCCTGATTGAAGGTAAAGCGATCCGTCTTCACCCACTCGTATGTGCTGCGTTCAACGCCGACTTCGATGGTGACCAAATGGCGGTACACGTACCATTAACACTTGAAGCTCAGTTAGAAGCTCGTGCGTTAATGATGTCGACCAACAACATTCTGTCTCCAGCGAACGGTGAGCCAATCATCGTACCGTCTCAGGACGTTGTCTTGGGTCTTTACTACATCACTCGTGATGCGGTAAATGCTAAAGGTGAAGGCATGGTGTTCGCGGATACTGACGAAGTAAACCGTGCGCTTGCGACTGGTCAGGTGGATATGCACGCTCGCGTGAAAGCACGTGTACACCAAACCGTGATCAACGAAAACGGCGAACGTGAACAGCAAACGATTATCGTAGATACGACTCCTGGTCGCTGTCTGCTTTGGGAAGTTGTGCCTGAAGGTATGGACTTCCAGCAAATTAACGTTGAGATGACCAAAAAGAACATCTCTAAGTTAATCAACTCTTGCTACCGTAAACTGGGTCTGAAAGACACTGTTATCTTCGCTGACCAATTGATGTACCTTGGCTTCCGTCAAGCGACTCGTTCTGGTGTTTCTGTTGGTATGGAAGACATGGTCATTCCACCACAAAAACAAGCGATTATCGGGAAAGCAGAAGCTGAAGTTCGTGAAATCGAACAACAGTTCGAACAAGGTTTCGTAACTGCTGGCGAACGTTATAACAAAGTGGTCGATATCTGGGCGCGTACCAACGACCAGGTAGCGAAAGCGATGATGGACAACTTGTCATTCACAACTGTTAAGAACAAACAGGGTGAAGACGAGAAGCAGAAATCATTCAACAGCATCTACATGATGTCTGACTCTGGTGCCCGTGGTTCCGCAGCTCAGATTCGTCAGTTGGCTGGTATGCGTGGTCTGATGGCGAAACCGGATGGTTCGATCATTGAAACGCCTATTAAAGCAAACTTCCGTGAAGGTTTGACAGTACTTCAGTACTTCATTTCAACACACGGTGCGCGTAAAGGTTTGGCCGATACAGCACTGAAAACAGCGAACTCTGGTTACCTGACTCGTCGTCTGGTAGACGTTGCGCAAGACTTGGTCATCACTGAGCCGGATTGTGGTACGTTGTCTGGTCTTGTCATGACTCCGTTCATTCAAGGCGGTGACGTGATCGAGAACCTGGGTACTCGAGTACTAGGTCGTGTAGTAGCTGAAGATGTGAAACGTGCGGGTACTGAAGAAGTTATTCTGCCGCGTAACACATTGATCGACGAAAAACTTGCAAACTACCTGGAAGAGCAAGGTGTCGACGAAGTTAAAGTACGTTCAGTGGTATCTTGTGAATCTACTTTCGGTGTTTGTGCGAAATGTTACGGTCGTGACCTTGCACGCGGTCACTTGGTAAACCCAGGTGAATCTGTAGGTGTTATGGCTGCTCAGTCGATTGGTGAGCCGGGTACACAGTTAACCATGCGTACCTTCCACGTCGGTGGTGCTGCGAGCCGAACTTCTGCTGCAAACAGCGTACAAGTTCGTAACAAAGGTACTGTACGTTTCCACAACGTGAAAACTGTACAACATGCCAAAGGTCACTTGGTATCAACTTCACGTTCAGGTGAAATCGGTATTGCAGATGACTTAGGTCGTGAACGTGAACGTTACAAACTGCCATACGGTGCGTCTATCTTGCTGAAAGATGGCGAAGCTGTAGAAGCAGGCGGTATCGTAGCGACTTGGGATCCGCATACACATCCACTTGTAACAGAAGTAGCTGGTAAAGTTCGCTTCAGCCAAATCGCTGATGGTGTAACTGCAACATCGAAAACTGATGATGCAACTGGTATGACCACTGTTGAAATCTTGCCTGTAACAGCACGTCCTGCATCTGGTAAAGATTTACGTCCAGCTGTTGTGCTTGACACAGTAGATGGCGGCGAACAGTTCTACTTCTTGCCACAAAACACCATTCTTTCTGTCCGTGATGGCGAAACCATTGGTGTGGGTGACGTAATTGGTCGTGTACCACAAGAATCTTCACGTACTCGTGATATTACCGGTGGTCTGCCACGTGTTGCTGACTTGTTCGAAGCACGTAAACCGAAAGAACACGCAATCCTTGCAGAAGTGTCAGGTGTTGTAAGCTTCGGTAAAGAGACCAAAGGTAAAAACCGTCTGGTGATTACTCCGGATGATGGTTCTGAGATCTACGAAGAATTGATTCCGAAATGGCGTACTATTAACGTGTTCGAAGGCGAACATGTGAACCGTGGTGAAACCATTTCTGATGGTCCACAGAACCCGCATGACATTTTACGTCTGAAAGGTGAAGTGGCGTTGACCAACTACATCGTGAACGAAGTTCAGGACGTTTACCGTCTGCAAGGTGTAAAAATCAACGATAAACACATCGAAGTGATCGTACGTCAAATGCTGCGTAAAGTGGATATCACTGACGGTGGCGATACAAGCTTCATCAAAGGCGAACAAGTGGATTACATCCGTGTGATGCAAGAGAACCAAGCTGTTCTTGCGCAGAACAAGTTCCCTGCGAAGTTTGAACGTCAATTGATGGGTATTACCAAAGCGTCACTTTCTACTGATTCGTTCATCTCTGCTGCATCGTTCCAGGAAACCACTCGTGTGTTAACTGAAGCGGCTGTAACAGGTAAAGAAGATGATCTACGCGGTCTGAAAGAAAACGTAGTTGTAGGTCGTCTGATCCCAGCGGGTACAGGTCTGGCTTACCACTTAGAGCGTCGTCGTCAAGAAGCAGAAGCTGCAGAATTTGAACTGCACAATGACTTCTCTGATGTAGATCAAGCGTTGAGCCAAGCATTCAGCGATGAATTTAACGGTCTGTAATTAGCCGCTAAATCATTTTAAAAAGCCACCTTCGGGTGGCTTTTTTATTTCCCAAATTATTCATATTTATATCGCTAGAAAAGGTCAAATGATCTGGAAGTTACTTGTTCTAAATATAGATAAATCATCAATAGAACATGATCTTTCATGCGCTCTTTACAAAATAAATCATGAGGGTTTCAAGATTTAACATCTTGTTATGAATCGCTCCTTAAAATCAGGTTAATCTTAAGTCAAAGCACGAAGGAAGGCCAAGATCATGAAAAAGTTAATGAGTGTAATGGCTGTTGCAACTATCTCTACTTTTATGTTGGCAGGCTGTGAAAATATGTCTGCTAAAGATCAGCGTATTGGCGCAGCTGCGCTTGGTGGTGCAGTGGGTGGTGGTGTAGGTAACAGAGTGGGTGGTGGTGTTGGTGCAGCAGTTGGCGGTGGTGCGGGTGCAGCAGTCGGCAGTAAAGCTCAAGGCGGTTCAAACCGTAATGCGACCTATAGCGGTGTCGGTGGTGCTGTAGGTTCTGCTGTGGGTAAAAGCATCTTTGGCGGTACAGGTGGTGCTGCAATTGGTGGTGCCATCGGTGGTGGTGCTGGTGCAGCGATCGAACAGAATAACCGTCGTCGTTAATCGACAGAACTATCCTCCAGATAGATTTAAAAGCGCCTCCATGGCGCTTTTAGTTTATTCATATTTTGTTATTTAGCCTCTCGAGGCTTGCCTTTGCTCTGTTTAAGGCGGATATAAACGGTCTTTTGTACCTCAGCGATACGCACACCGGAATCATCATAAATATTAAGCTGATACTGGCGATAAACCGGACTATGGTTAGCTGCCAGTTCTTTTACTGTTTGTACTTCCTACCTAGAAATCCGGATGTCAGAATAGACTGTTCCACGTCCTGGCGCTAGAAACTGAATGGTAGAGCTTTTATCCCAGACAATATATTTCGGACCCAGATGGTGCATCAGTAATAACATATAAAACGGGTCGACCATGGAATACAGGCTGCCACCAAAATGTACTCCCACAATATTCTGATTCTTGCGAGTCATTGGCATTTTCACGCGAACGTGATAATTGGCAAAGTCCATTTCATCAATGACAATGCCTGCTCCACGATAAGGGGCATAGCGATTCAGGATAAATTTGGATAATAAAGGCAGTTGCTGAATTTTTCGTAATAGGCTCATGCGGATATTCTTTTTTCTGGTCTTGTATGCATACTAGAACAACAAAAATAAGCTGGCATTGATAAATCATGCCTATTTCAACAATAAAAGAGTCAATTAGCGAATAAGGATACATCTATGCAAAAACATAGCCTGTGGGTAGATACCAGCGATCATCAACGTCTCTATGTGAAAACCTGGGGCGAGCCTGAGCGACCGGCTTTGGTGCTGGTTCATGGTTATCCTGACCATCAGGATGTCTGGCAAGCGGTGATTTCTCACCTCGTTCAGGATTATTTTGTGGTGACCTATGATGTGCGCGGAGCAGGAGACTCCAGCGTTCCCAAAAAAATTAAGGACTATCGTTTGGAACGTCTGTGTGCAGATTTAGAGCAAGTGGTTGATCAGGTCCTGCCGGGACGAGCTTTCCACCTCGCGGCTCATGACTGGGGTTCAATCCAGGCTTGGGAAGCAGCCACCGAACCTAAATTTAAAGGTCGGATTTTGTCTTTTAGCACCATGTCAGGCCCATGTCTGGATCATGCTGCTTTCTGGATGCGTGAACAGTTTAAACAGCATAAGGCCAAGTTTTTTAAACAGATGACCAGGTCCTGGTATATCGCGGTATTCCAGCTGCCTTTTATAACGCCTACAGCATGGAATTTCTTTAATGCAGAACGTTGGGGCAAAATGATCAGTCAGCTGGAACAGCAGGAAAATCTGCCGCTAAACCAGAATATTGTCAAAGACGGCAAATATGGTGTCAATCTGTATCGGGCGAACTTTTTGCCGCGTTTATCTCGGCCTAGACAGCGTTTTGCGGTCTGTCCGGTACAGGCAATTGTGCTCAAGAAGGACCAGTTTGTTGGCTCGGATCTGATTGATGAAATGCCAAAATGGGTAGAAGATTTTTCCCGGGTAGAACTAAATGCCAATCACTGGGCAATTTTGAGCCAACCGGAACAGGTGGCTCATCTGATTCATAATTTTATTCAGCAAAAATTAACAGCGGCCACTTGATACGGAGATTGGGAATGTGACTCGGCAATGGATAAGTGGAAGAATTTTTATCCGGATTTTCTGATAAAATAGCCGTTTTCTCTCATTCCCAATTCATTATGTTCGCAATTCTTGCTGCTATTGGAGTCATGTTTGGACTCTCATTGGCACGTGTACCTGTGGTTTTTGCCCTGGTCATTGGTGCTGTTACGGGTGGTTTGCTGGCAGGTCTTGGCCTCCAGGGAACTTTAGACGCATTTAACAATGGTCTGGGTGGTGGCGCTAAAATTGCCTTGGCTTATGGCATCCTGGGTGCCTTTGCTTTGGCCTTGGCACGTTCCGGTCTGCCTGACTTGCTGGCCTATAAAATGATTACTACCTTAAAAGGTGAGGCATCAGAAAAGGCACAGAACAAGGTTAAATATCTGATCTTCTGTACCGTGGCATTGGCTGCCGTTTTCTCGCAAAACGTGATTCCGGTACACATCGCCTTTATTCCGGTTCTGATTCCACCGTTATTGCTAGTATTTAACCATCTGAAGCTGGATCGCCGTTTGGTGGCCTGTCTGCTGACCTTTGGTTTGGTGGGAACATATATGCTGGTTCCAGTCGGTTTTGGTGCCATCTTCCTGAACGATATTTTGGGCCATAACATCAATACTTTTGGTAAGCCCTATGGCTTTGAGATTACTTATGACCAGATTCCCGCTGCGATGGCGATTCCGGTCTCAGGTATGTTCGTGGGTTTGCTGGTGGCCATGTTTATCAGCTACCGTAAGCCGCGTCTGTATAGAGATATCCATGTGGAACAGCAGCAAAGTATCTCTGCTGAACTGGGTGTAGAACAAAAATCAGCAAAGCCACAAATTGCTAAATTCACTATCTGGATGGCAGCGGTTGCTGTCTTTGCAACCCTTGCAGTACAGCTCTATTCAGATTCGATGATTCTTGCCGGTCTGGTCGGTGTAGCAATCTTAAGCTGTGCCGGAATCTTTAAATGGAAAGAAGCAGACGATGTGATCATTACCGGTATGCGTATGATGGCCCTGGTTGGTTTTATTATGATTGCCGCGCAAGGTTTTGCTGCCGTAATTGAAGCGACTAATCAGGTACCAGCCTTAGTCGAAGCTTCGGTGAACTGGATTGGCGATAGCCAGGCACTGGCTGCTTTCCTGATGTTATTGATTGGTCTGTTAATTACATTAGGGATCGGTTCATCATTCTCGACTGTTCCAATTCTGGCGATTATTTATGTACCGCTCTGTATTCAATTTGGTTTTAGTCCTGCGGCAACTATTGCGATCATCGGGACTGCGGCTGCTTTGGGCGATGCCGGTTCTCCAGCATCAGATTCAACCCTAGGCCCAACATCCGGTCTGAATATGGATGGTCAGCATGACCATATGAAGGATAGTGTGGTTCCAACCTTCATTCATTTTAATATTCCACTTATGATTTTTGGCTGGATTGCAGCCATGGTTCTGTAAGTCAATTTTAATCTGCTCTGATATAAACCGGAGCAGATTTTCTTAGATTTAAAATAAATTATAAGATGTATTTAAAATATATATTTAAATATAAAATTAATATAAACCTGATTATTTTACTCTGAATATTGTTATATTAACCTGATTAATTTACTGGGTATTTAAAACCAACTAATATAGTCAATTTAAAATAAATATTTAATAATTATATATACTTAAATAATAAATAAAATTTAGTTTTATAATCTCTATTGCATATTAATTTAAGCCATGTTTATTATTATTTAAGAAATATTTTCTTAATAATTATTCTTCCCTTGGGGTATTTTAAAATGTTAAAGCAAGTAGCTCTAATTGCATTAATGGGTCTTTCAGCATCTGCGATGGCAGGTCAATGGCAAGTGAAAGTGGGGGCTTCTGTATTAGCACCTACTCAGGAAACTGACCTGATTCCTGGTGTAGTTGAAGATGTTAAGGCAAGTAGCGAACTCAATTTTACTCCTTCAGTCGAATATTTCTTCAATGACAACATTTCAGCCGAATTATTATTGGCTACCCCATTTAAACATGATGTTGAAATGGCGGGTGATGTGAAAATTGCATCATTAAAACATCTACCACCAACAATCACAGCCAAATATAATTTTAAAAATTCAAGCCGCTTTACTCCATATATCGGTGTAGGTGCTACAGTATTCATTCCATGGGATGAAGAATTTAGCCAAACTGCAAAAGACGCATTAGGTGTAGCAAAGCTTGATGCAGATGTTGCTTATGGGGTAGCTGGCCAAGTCGGTTTTAACTTCCAGCCAGCGGATGCAAAAAACTGGGGTGTCTTTGTTGATGCACGTTATGCAGACTTAGATACAGATCTGGAAGCAAAGGCTGCTGATGGGACAAAAATTAATTTAGGTGAATTTGGAATCGATCCTTGGGTTTATACGATCGGTTATAGCTATAAATTCTAAGCTCCAATTTTTGGGTTTACTTTTTCCAAAAGCTTCATCAAGAATGGGGCTTTTTTCAAAATAACAACGATTTATAACGTATTGAAATTGAGCAGATTGGCAATACTCAAATATATTAAAACGAATAAAGTAAATATTAATTGAATACGACTTAATAATAAGGAAGATCAAAGCATGAGTTTTTTGTCGAAGAGTCTTTTGATCTTCAGCACGCTGTTTATTTCACAGAGTTATGCTGCCAGTTTTAATTGTCAGAAAGCGACAACCGCGACTGAGAAAACAATTTGTGAACATCGTTTGCTGAATGATGCGGATGTCAAAATGAGTACCAGCTATAACATCTTGCGCCGTATGGTGCCGATGGGAACACGTTCGGTGATTCAACGCGATCAGGTGAAATGGCTGCAGTTTCGTGACCGCTGTCAGGAATCTGTATCCTGCTTGAGTCAGGTCTATAATATGCGTCAGCAACAGCTGGATCTGCATTTTGATCGTATCTATAAAATGGGGCCTTATTAAGTCTTGTCCATCCAATCAATTAAATTGATAAAAATAAAAGCCATAAAAATATTTTTTGCGAAAAAATTATTTTGAGGCTATTGAAAATTATTGAACTCACTCCATTCATATAGGCAGCAGTTAACGTCTGTATCTAAAATAATAGGAGTGATTCATGAGCGATTTAAGCGTACAAAAACACAGTTTCCAGGCTGAGGTAGCGCAGTTACTGCACCTCGTGACCCATTCGCTTTATTCAAATCCTGAAATTTTCCTGCGTGAATTGATTTCTAATGCTTCAGATGCGTGTGACAAATTACGTTTTGAAGGGATCAACCATCCTGAATATTATGAAAATGATCCTGACCTCCGCGTACGTGTCAGCCTCGATCCAGAAAATAAAACTATTACCATTTCAGATAACGGGATCGGTTTAAGCCAGCAAGAAGCCATTGAAAATCTGGGGACGATTGCCAAATCAGGGACCAAAGACTTTATGTCAAAACTGACGGGTGATCAGAAAGCTGATGCGCAGCTGATTGGCCAGTTTGGTGTAGGTTTCTACTCAGGCTTTATTGTGGCTGACAAGATTACCGTAGAATCACGCCGTGCCGGTACGGATACCTCAGAAGGGGTGCGCTGGATCAGTGGCGGTACCGGTGAGTTCGAAGTTGAACAGATCACCAAAGAAGGCCGTGGTACCGATATTATTCTGCATCTGCGTGAAGATGCGCTGGATTATCTGCAAAGCTATAAAGTCAAACAGATCATCAATAAATATTCAGATCACATCAGCCTGCCAATCCAGATGCAAAAAGAAGTCTGGCAGGAAGAAGAAACTGCTGAAGGTGAAACACCAAAAGGCGGTCAATATGTGAAGACCGATGAGTGGGAAGCGATTAACTCAGCCAGCGCACTGTGGACTCGGAATAAATCTGAGATTACTGAAGAGCAATATACCGAATTCTATAAGAACCTGACTCATGATTTTGCTGCACCATTGGCTTGGGCGCATAACCGTGTTGAAGGTAGTACTGAATATACCCAACTGCTTTATATCCCAAGCAAGGCGCCACAGGATATTTTCACCCGTGAAGCCAAAGCCGGCATCAAGCTCTATGTGAAACGTGTCTTCATTATGGATGATGCGGATAACCTGATTCCAAACTATCTGCGCTTTGTACAGGGTGTGGTGGACAGTGCCGATCTGCCATTAAACGTGAGCCGTGAATTGCTACAGGAAAGCCGTGATGTGAAAACCATCCGTGAAGGCAATACCCGCCGTATTCTGACCACTTTGGATAATCTGGCAAAATCTGAAGATGAAAAAGATCAGGAAAACTTCAAAACTTTCTACCGCGAATTTGGTGCAGTGCTGAAAGAAGGTCTGGGTGAAGATTTCGGTAATCGCGAACGTATCTTGAAACTGCTGCGCTATGCAACTTCAACGAATGATGAAGTAAGCACTTCATTGGCGGACTATACAGCACGCATGAAAGAAGGCCAGAAAGCGATTTACTACATTACTGCTGAAAGCCTGAATGCTGCGAAAAACTCACCGCAACTGGAAGTGTTCAAGAAAAAAGGCATTGAAGTATTGCTGATGTCAGAGCGTGTTGATGAATGGGCAATGAACTTTGTGCATGAGTTTGATGGTACGCCATTGCAAAATGTTTCTAAGGGTGCAGTCGATCTAGGTGATCTGCAAGATGCGGAAGAGAAGAAAGCACTTGAAGCTGCTGCTGAACAGTTCAAACCTGTGGTTGAAAAGCTGACAGATTCTTTGAAAGATAAAACTAAAGAAGTACGTGTAACGACTCGTCTGGTTGATTCACCAGCCTGTCTGGTCACAGGGGAAGGAGAGCTTTCTCCACAACTGATCCGTATGTTGAAAGATGCAGGTCAGCCTGTACCGGATGTGAAGCCGATTCTGGAGATTAACCCGGAACATCCATTGGTGAAAAAACTGGAAGGTTCTGCTCAGTTTGATGATCTGGCCAATGTAATCTTTGATCAGGCAATGATTGCAGAAGGTGGTCTACCAGAAAATCCGGCTGAGTATGTAAAACGTATTAACAGTCTATTATTGGGTTAATTTTTTATACTTCAAAAATCCCTCTACAGAGGGATTTTTTATGTTCTGAATCTAGTGTTTAAAACTTCAATTTTTCCTTAATGATTTAAAAAAGCGATAGCTAGAATAAAAAAATACTTTTAAGTTTTAAATCTATAAAATAGATAATAATTAAAATATCAATTTATAGTAACGATTATTAAGTTAAGAGAATTCTCCCATGAAAAAATCACTGATGATGAGTCTGAGTACAATCATTCTGATGTCAATGAGCGCAGCCACAATGGCTGATACTGAGTCCAAAAAAGTGACTCGCAGTGATCGTATTAGTTTTCAGGCACCAATGAAAAAAGAAGCACCAAAAGTAAAACGAATTCAGCGTACAGACCGCGCAGTATGGAATATGCCACAGATGGAACAACCTTCTTTGCAGCAAAAACGTGTAATTCGTAGTGATCGTATTGCTTTTACAACGGTTGAGCACCGCCAATAAAAACTCATTGGATTCAGACATTAAAAAGCCCATATTTTATGGGCTTTTATAGTTTCGGATTTGTTCAAATTTAGAAAATGGCCTCAAGACGTACCATCGCACCGAGATAATGGCTGCGGTCCAGTCGGTCATCATTCAGATAGTTCAGGTCGCCTTGCACAAAGAACCATTCACGTAAGAAAGGCTGTCTCCAGGACACATAAGGCCCCCAGCGATTTAAGCGTAAATCTTTATCATCCAGATAGCCGCCCGTATAGATACCATAGTTAAAGCGGTTGCCCTGGAAAAATTGATGCTGTCTGAAGGTATAGTTATCCCAAGTCAGATCGTCTTCCTGCTCATCTGCATAGGTCAAACTTAACTGATTGGAAAAAAAGGCCTCATTGGGACGGGCATGGATCAGTTCTAGGTTGGTCCGCAAATAATTTTCACTCTGCAATCCATAGCGATAAATCTGTTCGGCATGAAAAGAGAAGTCATTCTGCATCGCCCAGTCTTTACTGATTTTGGCCCGTACATAGATATCATCCCCAGAACGTACCCCCAGATCCAGATCGCTATCGAAAGGTAGACCTTTCGAAAATTCTGACCAGCGGAGTGCAAACGAGCTGTTGTTCTCGCGGGTACGGCGAATATCCAGATTTTTATCCCGGGCATTGCCAGGATTTTCATTGGTAATCGCGACATTGGTGTCCAGTTCGTTATCCAGACTGTCATCACCAAAGACCAGACTTAACTTTTGTTCCAAGGTTGGAAGCTTGATTTTTCCTCGAATCCTCGGCTTGATTTCATAGTTTTCATATTTGTCCCAGCTATTATCCAAGATGATTCGCAAAGTCGCTGTTGCTGGCTCATCCGGGTTGGTCTGGCCAAACCAGTTATCAATCTTATGTGCGGTGCGGTCTGCCCATTCACGGATTCTTTTCTGCTTTTTGTCAGCCCAAGATTTATCTTCTGTTTCCTCAGTAGTGGGCACCATCGCTTCGTCTGACTGTTCAGGTAAAATCGTGGGCGTGGCATCGATCAAGCGTGGAATCTGATCTAAAATACCTGTACCTGTACCTGTACCTGTACCTGTACCTGTACCTGTACCTGTAGGCTGTTCTGTTTCTATAGGTTCTGTAGGAGATACTTCTGCCCAAATTGGGCTACTACTTAATCCCACGCCAAATGATAGCAATAAGATTCGAGTAATTTGGTTTATTCGCATGAGTTGATTCTTGCTCTTATCGTATTTTATTTACTGCGCTAGTTTTCTAAAAAATAAGGGAAAAAAGCAAGGATAAACTACATAACTACATCAATTATTTAATGATTTGTGCCTGAATTTCCATATAAAGATCTAAAACCTGTACCGGCTGTGACAATCCTAAAACAATTTGATGAATTTTTTGCCAATTCAAATCCTTATCACGCTTGAATATTAAATAAGGATAAGCGATTTCCTGATTGGACAATGCCAGGCGGCGTTCCCCATGAATCACCCGAATTTTCTGATGTTCCTGTAGTAATAGAATTGGAGTGGAAAAATCAGCGGGTGCTTCCTCAAAATTGATAAATTTCTTTTGATGAATACGCCGAGCCGGAATATAGGCATAGCTTTCCTCAGGCATCCAGACCGTTTCGGCGTGTTGCAGATACATTTCACTGAAAAGGTCTATCTGATCAAGGCAGGCACCTAAAGCTGCCCATGATATGGATTTTATCTCTATACAACGCCATCCACGCTGTATGCCCCAGTGCTGGATACATGAATTGGCCTGCAAGAGACTCGGTGCACCCAAGAGCATCAGATATTTCAAACCTTGCCCTTGCTGATCGGTCTGCATGGCAAGATAAACAGGGCGTGCCTGCCAGTAGTCTTCCTCAGCATAATATAGCGCCATTTCCAGATCAGCCGGTTGGGAGGTAGCCGGTTGCAATTCTAGGACACAGAGACGCCGTATAGTCGCTCCAGCATGTTCTAATGGATGCAGCAGGGCAGAGAATTCACCTAGCTCTATAGATTCAGGGAAAGTAATATTTTCATCTATTATCAAAATAGAGGATGAACTACTCGTATTGTCTATTTCTATAGGCAGTTCAGCTGTTTTGGCTTCTTCTGTTTCGCTAGTTGCTCTGTCTAAATCAGGTTTAATTGTTTCAGATAGTTGAGGTACAGTGATCTTGGTCTGAATCTGCAAACTGCCCTAATGATAGCGCGCGATTTCCAGGGTAAGCGTATCGAATTCGGCATCCTGAACAGATAAAGCCGGAATATCCAGTTGGGGATCGAGAGGAAAATATGCGCCTTGTTGCTGTTGCTGCAAAAGCCAGTTGTGGGAATTTACTAATTCATCCCATTCACTATGTAAAAAATCAGATTGCTTTACAGGACCCAGCCAGATTTGCCAGCCTTGTTGTGGCTGATGCAAAAAGGCCCAGCCTGTTTCTCTATGCGCAGTCAGTACCTGTTGCAGCTGGACAGGATCCTTAAAATAACCGCGATAACAGTGATGAAACTCGGTGCTCGCCGCAAACTGATGTGCTGCCAGCTCAGGCTGGACACGGGATTTAAAACTTAAAATCTGATTTTTAAAAACAGGTTCATCACAGAGATGAAAAATATCCTGGAGTCGTTTTTTGGATCGAGCGGCTTCATATAAACTGAGGGATTTATGTTCTAGTTGCTGCCCTAATTCATTTAATTCTTTAATTAATTTTGCTTTTTCTAAAGCATTCATTTTAGCTCTCTAGATATATTTGAGTGCTTTATCCAGTGACTTGGCCATGATTATATTGACTGCAAGTTCTACCAGTTTGTATTCGGTAGAGTTGGGATCTGGATAACGCTCAGCCATTTCAATCAAAAAATCTACAGAAATTGCCTGTGGAGAAATTTTTCCCTGTATTAATGCTTGAAGCTGGTTCATAACAAGAAAGTCTGAAATCCATAAAAAATCAGGTTCTGATTATAAGCATCTGATTGACAAAATGCTTGATTATTTTGAGTATTTTTTAAGCGAATTTAGCAGTTGTTTTTGAACAAAAAATGAACGAAATCAAAATAAAATAAAAAATAATGAGGTTTTTAATGCTCTTTAAATAGAAGAACAAGTTAAATTTTCGAAGCCCTGAAATAAAAACAGGCTGAATAATTCAGCCTGCTGGGAGATTTTGCTTAAAGACTTAAGCCGCTTTTGCAGTTTCTGCAGTTGCAGTATCTGTTGCTACAGTTTCAACTGGTGCTTTGCTTACAGGGAAATCTGGAAGATAAACCACTTGAGCCATTTGTGCTGAAGCTTGTAGAGAAAAAGCCATCACAGTTGCTGCGCATAAAAATTTAACAGTTTTCATAACATGACCTTTTGATATCTGGGTGTTCAAGAGTTTGAACAAGAAAAAAGTTAGTCCTAAATCACGTGAAAAATAATATCAAATGGCAATTAATAAAAAATGATCAAATCGGCAAGAAAAGCAACTAAATTTAGATAAAATACTCTATAAAACAATATCTTAGAGTATTTTCTCTAGACGGTTTTAGGTTGTTTTTTATACATTTTTTAGATGTTTTAGAAGTTTTTAAGTAAACATTTATTTGTTGATTATTTAAAACTAGAGATCTAGATTTAAATTTTTTTAAAGCAGTAAGGGTAGATTAGTATTTGTTCATTCCCTGTAAGTTTTTGCTATCGCTTGTTTGCTAAGAGCTGTAGAGAAATTTAAATCAACTAAGATGAATGTTTCTATCTTCACAGAGTGAGTGTTAAATCATGGCAATTGCAAAAGTGGTAGAAGTCAATTCAAGCAGTAGTAAAAGCTTTGAGGATGCAATTCAGACTGGCATCGCGAAAGTCACAGAGACGATTAAAAATGTTCAAGGTGCTTGGATCAATGAACAGAAAGTTGTGATTAATGACAATAAAATTACCGAATATCGTGTCAATCTAAAGATTAGTTTTCTGGTTGAATAGTTCATATCATTCATAAAAAATCCCCATCTTGAATGGGGATTTTTTGATTTGATTTAATTTTTATTCAGGCTTTGCCGGAACATCACAAGCATCTGTAGAACACTGATCAGCTGTTGGCTGTTCCTGTGGCTCCTCTAAAGCTTTTTCAAGAACTTGCAAGAAAACTTCCTTCGGCTGAGCACCTGCCAAAGCAATGCGTTGATCAAATACAAAGAACGGAACACCGGTAACTTTGAGCTGGTCACGCGCTACTTCCTGGTCAAATTTAACAAAGTCCGCAAATTCATCCGAGTCGAGTAAATCATCTACTTCAACCGGGTTCAGGCCAATACGCGCTGCGACATCTTCCAGCGTTTCACGTTCACCAATTGGCAGGCCTTGCGTCATATAGCTGTAGAAAAAGGCTTCCTGAGCTTCATTGCCTAGACCTTTGCTTTGTGCCAAGTGAATGATGCGATGCGCATTCAAGGTATTGCCAGAATTGGCACCTTCCCAGTTAAATTCAATGCCTTCCTGTTTAGCCATGGCTGCAATATTGCGCTGCATGTCTTCAACTTCTGGCACTGAGCGGCCATATTTTTGTGCCAAACGCTCAGAGTTAGAAACTTCCTGACGGACTGGTGCTTCAGGATCTAGCTGAAAACTATGCCAATGGACTTCAAGTTCAATCCCACTTTCCTTTGCAGCAGCTTCCAGACGTTTTTTACCAATATAGCAAAAAGGGCAGACCACATCTGACCAAATATCTACGCGCATGTCATGTCTCTAATCTTTGTCTTGGTAGAAGTATGAGGGTGAAGAACTGGAATTTAAAGCCCTACATCCAGACTAAGTGCAGTTTAATCATTCAAAATATTTAAGAAGTTAATCTGATCAGATTTTTATAGATGGATTTGTCTTTGTTTATTTATTATGTTTCCATAAAAAAACGCCCCGTAGGGCGTTTTGTGAATGCAGTCAATTATGCAGTTTTTACCGCAGCTTCAACAGCAAGCATATGACCATTTTCTTCGAAGTTTGAGTGCCAAGAAAGCGCTTCACGAAGAAGATGAGGGGTATGGCCACCTTTCGCACATGCACGGTCGAAGTAGTCATTCAATGCATCACGGTACATTGGGTGGGCACAGTTGTCGATGATCGCACGAGCACGTTCACGTGGCGCCAGACCACGAAGATCTGCCAGACCTTGTTCTGTTACCAAGATATCTACATCGTGTTCAGCATGGTCTACGTGAGACGCGAATGGAACTACTGAAGAGATGTCGCCACCTTTCGCGATTGATTTGGTCACGAAGATTGCTAGGTGCGCATTACGTGCGAAATCACCTGAACCACCAATACCGTTCATCATTTTGGTACCACAAACGTGAGTTGAGTTCACGTTACCGTAGATATCGAATTCAAGCGCAGTGTTGATACCGATAATACCTAAACGACGTACCAGTTCAGGGTGGTTAGAGATCTCTTGTGGACGCAATACCAGTTTGTCTTTGTATTGTTCCAGGTTGTTAAATACTTTCTCGCCATATTTAGCAGAAAGTGTAATTGAAGAACCTGAAGCAAACTTCATCTTACCTGCGTCGATCAATTCAAAGGTACAGTCTTGTAGTACTTCTGAGTACATGATCAAGTCTTCGAAGTTTGAATCTTTCAGACCCGTCAATACCGCATTTGCGATTGAACCAATCCCTGCTTGAAGAGGCCCGAGGTTTTTCGGTAAACGGTCTTCAGCCACTTCTTTTTCAAAGAAAGCGATCAAATGGTTGGCAATGCTTTGAGTCTCATCATCTGGTGCGGTCACAGTAGATGGAGAGTCATGCAATTCGCTGTTAAATACGATACCGACAATTTTAGATGGATCGATATTGATCGCATGCGTACCGATACGCTCATCCACTTGAGTTAATGGAATCGCTTGACGCGTTGGACGATATGTCGGGATGTAGATATCGTGCAAGCCTTCAAATGCCGGGCTTAGGTTGGTATTGATTTCTACAATCACTTTTTCAGCAAAAATTGCAAAACTTGCAGAGTTACCTACAGAAGTTGTTGGAATGATGCCGCCATCTTCAGTGATCGCAACTGCTTCAATTACCGCTACATCAGGTTTTTTCAACTGCTGGTTACGCATCTGTTCAACTGTTTCAGACAAATGCTGATCGATGAACATCACTTCGCCTTTATTGATCGCTTTACGTAAAGTGTTATCGACCTGGAACGGTAAACGGCGTGCCAATACGCCTGCTTCAGTGAGTTGCTTGTCCAAATCGTTACCGAGTGATGCACCTGTGATCAACGTGATTTTCAATGGATTTGCTTTTGCGCGTTGTACTAAAGCTAAAGGAACCGCCTTCGCTTCACCAGCGCGAGTAAAGCCACTCATACCCACAGTCATACCATCTTCGATGAATTCAGCAGCTTGTTCAGGGCTGATGACTTTGTTGTGTAGGGAGGCTAAACGGATACGATCTAAAGACATTTCAACTCTCATAAATTCTTAAATAATGATACGGATTGTACCGATCAAAAAATGTATTTTGCATAGGTGTTAGGCTAAGGTCTAATTTTTTAGCTAAATGCAGGTATAATGAAAAATGATGTTTTTTAAATAATTGAATTATTGAAAATTAAAATGAATTGTATAGAAATACTAAAAAGTCGTTTGATGCTTTTGTGATCACTTGCTAGAAGTGATCAGTGAGCGTTTGACGGATTTTATCCAAGGTGGTTGGGGCAGTAGGTGCCTCTGAATCTGCTGTTTTCAGAGGTAAGGCAATAATGGCTTCTAGACCGCCTTCAGGCCGATTCTGGATATGCAGCTCACCTGAGTGAATATCTACAATACGTTTGACAATGGCCAGACCCAGACCACTGCCTTGTACGGTACGCGCAGAATTTCCACGAACAAAGGGTTGCATCAGCGCTTCAATCTGGTCTTCTGGAATCCCTTCACCATGATCGGCCACACTGATCATCAGTTTATGGTCCTGCACATAAGTAGTAAGCTCAATCGGTTCCGCACCATAGCGTTTCGAGTTGTTGATCAGGTTACCAATCAGGCGTTTCAGCGACATACTGCGTACTTCAACCAGTGGTATCTCTTGAGGTGTAAAGCGAATATCGAGTGGCTTAAACTGCTTGACCAGTTCCTGTAACAGTACATTGACATTGGTTTCTTGCAGCTCTTCATCGGAGCCATCCCGCATATAGGAAATGAACTGGTTCAGAATGGCATCCATATCCTCGACGTCATAAATCAGCCCTTCTTTGAGGAAGTCTTCATCCGGCATCATTTCTGCGCTCAGACGGATACGGGTTAACGGTGTACGCAGGTCATGTGAAATCCCCGCGAGCATGATTCGACGATCACGCTCGGTTTGATCCAAGGTATAAATCATCTGGTTAAAGGCATGATTCACCTGACGGATTTCCAGCGGACCATGATTGGTATCCAGATAAGGAGCAGAGCCATTTTTACTATAGCTGTTTGCTGCATTCTGCAAGCGGCGTAAAGGACGGTTCAGCTGACGCACCAGGGTCAGAATAATAATGCCGGCAATGAGTGGTGTACCAAGCAGCCAGCCTAGAATCAGTTCAGGGCTATAGTTGGCATAGGTCTTAAGAGGTTCACGTACCCAGTTGCCATTCATTTCAGGGGTTTGAATCCAGATGCGTGGACTTGGCTTGAACTGGAAATAAACGGTTGCCTGTTCGATTCTTAATTCTTTGGCTAGTTTGGTTTCAATCTGATTGGTAAAGAATTCGGCAATGACCTTGTCTTTTACATTGGGGTATTCAGCAGGATTGGTGACATATTCGATTCCGATCCGGTTTTTGAGCCAGCTATCAATATCGACTTCCTGTTCTTTATGATAAAGACGCAGGTCCGGATTGTTGAGAATCTCCAGCTCCATGGCCAGATAACGCGCGTGTTGCTGAATTTCAGGTAAATAAAGCGTACGCCAGAAAAACCAGATTGACATGAACAGGCTGAAACAGACCACAAAGACCACCAATACAGTGGTTCGCATTGCTGCAGAGCGCGGTTTGACTTTGTCCAGAAAGCGTTCCCAAGGGGTACGTTTTTTTTCTGAATAGCTGACAAAATCGGTAAATTTTTGTGGGTCGATGGGGTCGAGTTTCACTGAGCAATCCTGTGCTATGACTTCAGCAAATTATTATAAGTTGATTAAAAGGCCTTATCACACCGGAGTCAAACCATCTGTAATTTAGATATAGGTTAAAACCTTTGGTTCGACCTACTTTTGTTTCGGCAAAAGTAGGCAAAACCATTTTCATTTGTAAAACTCGTCAAATTGCGGCAAGTAATCAATTTATCGCAGAAACATTAGAGATGAATACCTCCTGCCTCAGACAATTGCGAATGAATTTGTCACGTAATTCAAAACTAGATTTATAGACGGACGAATATTTTACTTTCTTCTAATAAGAAAATTATTCAGCACCATCTGGAACAAACACATAACCGACACCCCAAACGGTTTGAATATAACGCGCACGGGCAGGGTTTTCTTCAATCAGTCGACGTAAGCGTGATACCTGAACGTCAATTGAACGTTCCATCGCACCCCATTCACGGCCACGTGCCAGATTCATCAGCTTGTCACGAGTTAAAGGTTCACGTGGATGTTGGACTAAGGCTTTCAATACGGCAAATTCACCGGTAGTTAAGGTGACGACCTGTCCTTCACGAGTCAGAGTACGAGTGGACAGATCCAGTGACCATGGGCCAAAGGATACCACTTCCATTTGCTGGCTAGGAGCGCCTGGAACTTCACGGACTTGACGACGCAAAACTGCACGAATACGTGCTAGCAATTCATTTGGATTAAATGGTTTAGGCAGGTAATCATCTGCACCAGCTTCCAGACCTGCAATACGATCTGAATCGCTACCACGTGCGGTGAGCATAATGATTGGAATATCAATATTCGATTGGCGTAGGCGACGACAGATGCTGAGGCCATCTTCTACAGGCAACATAAAATCGAGCACAATCAGAGAAAACAGTTCCCGCTGTAATAATCGATCCATCTGGGTGGCATCGTGCGCAGTTTTAACGACGAAGCCTTTATCTTCAAGGAAACGTTGTAACAGGGTACGCAGACGCACATCATCATCGACAACCAGGATGCGCTCGACCCGGTCGGTTTCGGTATGTACAGCATCGGGTTTTTCAGCAGGTACCACTAAACTCATGAGGTGCTCCTTTATTCTTTATTGTCGTCATAAACAGAAAATGAAATATGCTTTGAGTATACGATTCATTACTATTAATTGACTATGCTCTAAAGCATCAAATATTGCAGTTAAAATCAAGACATAGATACCAAATATATACATCTATATGCGAAAAAAATCGTCCCGGAACAAGAATAAAATGCAAAGTTCATGCAAACTTTAGTGGAAAAACTGGAAAACGATCGTATACGGTTATCTGAAGCTTATATAAATTAATAAAAACAATGGTGGATTTTATAGACCTGGTCTTTATAATCATGCCATTTAGTACTTATCCTTGTGGGATCAAACACGATGACTGACTTAGTTCAGCAGTTGGCAAAAGAACTTGCCGTACGTCCAAATCAAGTAGAAGCTGCCATCAAACTGATTGATGAGGGTGCCAGCGTTCCTTTCATTGCACGTTACCGTAAAGAAGTAACGCAGGGCTTAGACGATACGCAACTACGCCAGCTCGATACACGTTTATCGTATTTGCGTGATTTGTATGAACGCCGTGAAAAGGTGATCGAATCACTAAAAGAACAAAATAAATTATCTGATGATTTATTGGCACGGGTGAATGCGGCAGAAACTAAAAATGCCCTAGAAGAAATTTACGCACCATACCGTCCAAAACGTACCAGCAAATCGTTTAAAGCGAAAGAAGCCGGTTTAGGTCCGATTGCAGAAAAAATCTTTACTGAAGCCGTGGATCCGGCAGAAGCTTTGGCGGGCTTTAGCCATGAAGATTATCCAGATCAGGAAAGCCAGCTCGATGCGATCCAGCACATCCTGATTGATGACTGGGCACAGAATATTGCGTTGACCACTGAACTTAAAGCAATGTTTGCTAAAACTGCTGTGCTGAAAAGTCTGGTCGCTAGCGAAGAGAAAAAAGAAGTTGGTAAAAAATTCCGTGATTACTTCGATTTCTCTGAAAATCTGAACAAGGTACCTTCACACCGCTTATTGGCAATGCTACGTGGCCGCCAGGAAAATGTACTGGGCCTTAAAGTAGATGGTGAAGATGATGCACCATTGGCACGTATTGAAACTGAATACAACCTGGATACCATTCAGCCGCAATCCCGTCAGGATTTCTTAAAGCAAACTGCGAAACTGTTCTGGCTTGGTAAAGTTCGTCCAACGATCGAACATTCATTATTGACTGAAAAACGTCTGGCTGCTGAAGCTGAAGCAATGCAGGTCTTTGCTGAAAACCTGCGTCATTTACTGCTTTCTGCGCCTGCAGGTGCCCGTACAACTCTGGGTGTAGACCCTGGCATCCGTACCGGCGTGAAACTGGCGGTGGTGAATGAGTCTGGTGATGTACTGGCACATAGCACCATTTACCCGTTTGCACCGAAAGATGATAAAGAAGTTTCACTGACTGAATTAGCACGTCTTTGCCGCGAATTCAATGTTGACCTGATTGCAATCGGTAATGGTACGGCAAGCCGTGAAACTGAAGCATTAGTTGCTGAAATGATGGCTGCAAATAGCGATCTGAAATTGACTCGTGTTTCTGTTTCAGAAGCGGGTGCTTCTGTTTACTCAGCATCTGAACTGGCTTCTCAGGAATTGCCTGAACTGGATGTATCGATCCGTGGTGCAGTATCAATTGCACGCCGTCTGCAAGATCCATTAGCTGAACTGGTGAAAATCGATCCTAAATCCATTGGTGTAGGTCAGTACCAGCATGATGTAAACCAGACCGGTCTGGCAAAAACTCTTGAAGCAGTGGTTGAAGACTGTGTGAACTCGGTCGGTGTGGATGTAAATACTGCATCTGCTGCGATTTTGGGTTATATCGCAGGTCTGAACAAATCAATCGCGCAGCAAATCGTGGACTTCCGTAAAGAAAATGGCCGTTTTGACAATCGTCAGGATTTGAAAAAAGTGCCACGTCTAGGCGAGCGTACTTTTGAACAGGCAGCGGGTTTCTTGCGTATTCAGCAAGGTTCAGAACCACTAGATGCATCTGCAGTTCACCCTGAGTCATATACGCTTGTGTCTAAAATTGTTGAAGCGAAAGCAACAACGGTAAAAGACATTATTGGCAATACTGAAATCATTCGCCAGGTCAATGCAGAAGAATTTGTGGATGATAAATTTGGTTTGCCAACCGTTCAGGACGTTTTGGCTGAACTGGAAAAACCAGGCCGTGACCCGCGTCCAGAATTCCGTACCGCAAAATTCCGTGATGATATTACTGAAGTGGCTCAATTGACTGAAGGCATGCAGCTGGAAGGTGTAGTCACCAATGTGACTAACTTCGGTGCTTTCGTGGATGTCGGTGTACATCAGGATGGCTTGGTACATATTTCTGAATTAGCCAATGAATTTGTGGCTGATCCGCATAAAGTGGTGAAACCAGGTCAAATCGTACAAGTTCGTGTACTGAACGTCGATGTTGAACGTAACCGTGTCAATCTGTCGATGCGTCCTGAAGGTTCCGAAGCGCCAGTGAAAGCACCACGTCAACCACGCCGTGACAATGAGCAACGCGGTGAGCGCAAGCCACAAGGTAAACGTCCACAGCATGCGCGTCCGCAAGGTGATCGTCCGCATGGCAAGAAACCTCAAGCGGCTAAACCACAAGAAAATAAAATTGGTGGTTTAGGGGCATTGTTATTGCAAGCAGGAATTAAAGGTTCGAAATAAACTGATGAGTTTGTTTGAGAAGTAATTTAATATAAAAAGAGCCGAAAGGCTCTTTTTATATTTTGGGGTGGTTTGTGAATAAAAAGCTTAATGTTATAGTAAATTTTCATCGTTATAGAGCAGAAATAAAAAATTTATTACAACAAAACCTTGAGAGTGCTGAAAAAGTAGATTTTAATATTTTTTTATTAGATATTGATAAATTGTTAATTGATATAAGAAATAAAAAGCAGTCTCTTAAAAAAGGTCTTTATGATCAAAAAAATGATGATTTTTATAAAAATATAGATTTTTTATATAATGAAGAAGATATTGATAATAATACTATAAAAAAGGAAAATCATTTAAAGTTTTGTTAGTTACAAGAAAAATACTTTAAAAATATTAGAAGTATTGTTTTAATATATAGGGTGTTGGAACTCAAAATAAAGAATGAAATCAATGAAGATGAGTTTTTTAATATAATTAATAAAATAGATTTTAGAAGTGGAGTTTATTTTTATAATTTAACTTATTATCTATATTTAATAAATTTCTACTCAATAAGATTTAATGATTTAGATTTTATTGAAAAGATTTTTTCCGATTTTCTAAATTAGACTTCTTGCGTTAGTCAAAATTTAAACAGCCCAAAGCTACATTTTATAAGGTTTTAGCCAATTCAAAAATTAGGTAAAACGATACTTTCGCAAGAGATCTATTATAAAGTTTTAAATATATCTACACACTTTAGTGATGATTATTTTAAAGTATATTACTTCCCGGATAGATTTTATGATCAGAACTTCACCTCTATACTGTTAAATTATAATGAAAATTTAAACAATAGGGTGAGAGTTAGAAAAGACTTAGATTTTGTTCTTTTTTTAAAAAATGTTGCTAATATAAAAATGCTAGATCTTCAAAATCATGTTATTGAAATGCTAACTAATCTTTTAGTTGATTTTGATAGTGAATATGAAAGAAAAGTTGCACATTATACTAATTTTAGTGTTGCTCAATTGCTAGGAACAAATAAAACTAAATTTAGACTAAACTCAACTGACTTTATGAATGATCCATCTGAAGGGAATATTTTATTTGAATACTTGCATCTTAATAAAATTGAATATGATTCACATAATAAAACTTTTTTAAGTTGTTTTACTTTTAATCATAATAGTTTAAATCAATTCAGGTTATATGGTCTGCAGGATAATAAACCGTGTACAGGTGTAAGTTTAGTTTATAACTCAAATTTTTTCTTTAATACCGATACTATGATTATTGATTCTATTAACGAAAATAACTTAGATTCTGTAAATAAAGAAGATTTTAAAAATGGTCTTAAAATTCCTTTATTTCGCTGTGTATATTTAGATTCTTTTACTGGATATTTTGAGGTTGCTAAGAGAAATAAATTTACTTTTTTTCAAGAGATTCAAGATAAATCTTTAAGTGTCAAAAGCTGGGAAGACTATACGAGAAAAATGTCGGGTATCGAAGAAAAAGTAAATAATTCAATGGGTTTTATATTGGTTACATTAAGTGCTATAAAAGGTGAAAATCATAATCTAAAAGTAGATGATCTAAAATCAGCTAATAAAATTATTTCACCTATAAGTTTTCTTTTTAAACATTTTGCATTTCAAGAAGAACAAGAATGTAGAATGGTTGTAATAGATAAAATTGAAAGCGATCATGTAATTTTAGATGAAAATGATAAAACTAAGTCGTATATCGAATATAGTCAGCCCACTAATAGAGATATAAGAAATATTTATATTGGACTTGCGTCTTCATATAAAATGTCTGATTTATTGAAAAAAATGAAAGATTCAGGAGTAAAAAAACTACCCAAAACAATTATCTCTGAAAATCCATATCGTATTTAAATAAAAAACCTCCCGATGGGGAGGTTTTTTATTGGATATTTATGAGTTAATTATCGGAACAATCCAGCTGGTAATAATCAATAAAATACCCAGATGTCCCAGTTTACGTGTCACATAAACCAGTTTAGACGGTGGCTGTTCCAGCTGTTTGGCATACTCTTCCATGGTGATGCCTTGTTTACCTTTACTGGTATATAAAAACACACCCAAATCCAGACAGATCAGAATGGTGCCAATATCTGCCACCAGTTCCATCAGCTCAAATTGCTGGGTATAGAGCGACATGCTAACGCTATAAATCAGATAAAGTCCAAAGGCTATACATGCATATTGCAGGATCACTAAAAATTTCTGCATAAATTTCAACAGTTCAAAAAATTAAGGCAATTATACAAACAATTCGGACAGTCTGCGCCCATTACAAGCTTTGCATCACATCGGCAAAATTCTGCTTCTCGACCAGCTCCAGAAATTCATCTCCCAGGCGCTGACTTTCAGCAATACATTGCTTCCAGAGCTGAATCCGCTGGGCTTGATCCAAACCTTTCAAAGTGAAGTCCTTACGATCCGGTAAACGACCCAAAGGTAAAGTTTGCAGATATTCCTGAGAAGGTGAAATTAGCAAAGTTCGTGCCTGATTTTCTGGGCTTGCCGTGCGTTTAAACAGTTTATCGAACCAGCCAGGAGTAATGCTGTCAGTAAAATGCGGATACAGCACGATGCCTTTGCTCTGAAATGGCAGGTCAATATGATAGTCAATCAGACCGCCATCGCGATAATAACCTTGCGGTGCATCCGGAATATTATTGACCGCTGCCATGACGCCCGGAATAGAGGCAGAGGCCATCAGCCAGGACAAAACACTTTGCTCAGTTAAAGCATGATAGTGTGTGGTAAATCCATCATCGGCAATTTTAAACTGTTCACCTGCATTCGGCTGGCTGATCACACGTTGCATAAAATGGCGGCTGTGTTTACGTGCCACAGCGGTAGTTCCGACAATGCCAGCTACAGAAGCGAGTAGGGGGAGCGCCTTATCACTCTGAAAAATGTGCTGGGCTTTAATCGACAATACCGTAAGATGATAATCTGGATGATTCACCAGATCGGTTTCTTTGCCTTGTACCAGATCCAGCAGCATGCCACGACAAACGTCACTGACTTCTTGGCGAGTCATTTTCTTGTGAAAGTATAAATGGGTATACAAGTCGGCAAGACGTTCAGTGCCTGCTTTGGCTCCCCAGGCCGCGACACTGGCAAAACGCCAGCTGCCAATGGATGAACCGACTAGCGTTCTACGCTGAGGGGCACGGGGGAAAAACTCGCCAAAAATGGCCTGATCCAGTCCCTGAATGCCGATGCCTTTGGGGCCACCTGCGGCACCTGGCATGATATCAATCTGTTCGGGTTGTAAACCTTCTTTCAGAATCAGCTCACGAGCCTGTTGCCCAGCGCAGATTTTCAGAGCAGGCGCATGTTTTTGTAAAATCTGCATAGAGGTTCAACCCATATTCGACCAGTGAGGGCTTATTTTAAGTATCTGGTCACAGAGCCCAATGGCAAGATGTATCCTAAGGTGACTTTGCAGTCATAGGAGAGGAGAAAAATAAAAAACCTGAACAATGTCAGGTTTCTTAAGCAGGTTATTTCAGTTATTTTGCAATCCGCCAGACTGCGAGTATGCTTGCTAGCACAATCAGAATCACTGATACAAACCATGGTGAAATGATCGCAATTGAAAGCAGAATGGCCATGATACTGCCAAAAATCCAGCTACGTTTTTGCTGATGTTCCATTTGCAGGCGCATGCTTTGTAATTCATTGAGCTGCTTGGCATGCCAAGCGGACTGGTTTTTCAAACCGTTCAGGCTGTCGATCATCAGAGTCGGTAAGTCCTGCGCACCCAAAAGTAGATCCGGGATTTTTTGCCCCAGTTCTTTAATATTCTTTTGCGGATTTACCTGAGCCTTGATCCAGTCCGTCAGAATCGGTTTGGCAAGACTCCAGATATCCAGCTCAGGATACAAGTCTGTTCCCAGACCTTCTACATGAACCAGCGTTTTCAGTAATAACATCAGTTGTGGCGGAATTTCTAGGTGGAAACGACGGGCAATATCCATGACCTGAATCAGAATACCGGCAAAATCCAGTTCATGCATCGGTTTGGAAACCATTGGACCCACGGTACGACGCATTTCGCGTGCTAGCGCGTCCTGGTCGGTACCTGGTGGAATCCAGCCTGCCTGATGCACAATCTGAATCAGCTGCATAAAATCGCTGTTCATGACTGCCAGCAGCATACGCGCCACGGTCATCTGATCGTGCTTGGATAGCTCACCCATAATCGCGCAGTCCAGCGCAATAAAGCGCGGATTGGCCGGATTGATGGTTTCTACAAAGACATTGCCCGGATGCATGTCTGCATGGAAGAAGTTGTCACGGAACACCTGGGTAAAGAAAATGGTCAGACCCTTACGCGCCAGATCAGCACGATTCATGCCCAGCTTATCAAAGGTAGCAATATCTGAAATCGGTACACCGGTAATCCGTTCTGCGACCAAGACATCCTTGCTGTCCATATAGACTTCAGGCACATACATCATGCTGGAGCCAGTGAAGTAATGACGCATCCGGCGGGTATTATCCGCTTCCAGAGTCAGGTCTAGCTCATTCAGAATGATCTGACGATAATCCTGAATGATTTCTGACAAATGTAGGGCACGTGCTGCTTCCAGACGCTTTTCCAGAAAATCACCTAACCAGGTGAGAATCTCAAAATCCTGCAAAATCTGATTGCGGATATTCGGACGCGTGACTTTGACGACGACTTCACGACCATCATGCAGGGCAGCGGTATGCACCTGCGCAATAGATGCAGCAGCCAGTGGCTGGGCATCAAAACGGGCGAACAGGGTATTTACATCGGCTTTCAGCGATTCCTGAATGCGCATCTTGGCGACATCGTTGTCAAAGGGCTTAACGCGATCTTGCAGTAATACCAGCTGTTGCAGCACTTCAGGTGGAATCAGATCACGACGGGTCGAAAGTAACTGTCCCAGCTTGATCGCCAGCGGTCCCATTTCTTCCAGTGCCAGTTTCAGCTTGAGCGGATTTTTACGCTCACGGCTGGACCAGGCTGCCGGATGCATACGGATTAAAGATAAAATGTGCCGGGCTTTTTCAGGAAGTTCTTCCGCAGGAAACAACGTGTCGAGTCTATAGTGCGCGGCGATGCGCCAAAGTTCGAGTAAACGTGAAACATGCGGAATCATAAAGCGGTGTACCTAGTATTGAGAAGGAATATGAGGTGTAGCAGGAGTAAATGGCTGATCAGTAGAATCGTCAGATTCAATCTGTGCCTGAAGCTGACGGATTTTGGCTTCAACGCGATCCAAATTCTGGTTCAGGATACGAGTATCCTGATTCAGGTCATCCATTTGCCAGCGCGGGGCAAAGAGACCACTATCTTCTTTCAGAGCATCTTCAGCAAAAAATAACTGGCTTTGTAAAGTGCGTTTTAAATGCTTCGGAGCCAGCTGCAACTTGCCAATTTCATGTGCCAGAGCAGGGCCAATCCAGGGACTTAAATGCGCCGCCAGATCAGGTTCCGCTTGCTGCATGATGCGCTGGATTTCTTGCAGAAGTTTATAGTCACCTTGCAATGGAATATTGCCGACTTCATCAGCAAGCAGCAGCTTGAGCAGCTCTACGACATTATTCACCTGTAGTGTCGCCGTTGCTTCAGGAGTTTGAACATTATTGGCTTCATAAGGGCGCTGTTCAAATATCGAAGAGTCTTCAGTATGACCGCTTGGCGTTGGCTCCAGACGAACCTTGCCTTCATCAAAGAAGACATCGACGGACAGCTGCGGTGAAGTAATGACCACTCGCAGCATTTTTCCAGCCAAAGCATTGAGCTGAATGCGGGTAATCGCATCCAGATCAATCATATGATGAATCAGGCGTTCAACAGCACCGAGTGCGAGAAGTGACCACATATCGGGTACGACCCTTAAAGTTTGAAGCCACGGTGAACGGCAACGATACCGCCGGTCAGATTGTGATAATCACAGTTCTGGAAGCCAGCATTTTCCATCATACCTTTTAAAGTACGCTGGTCTGGATGCATACGGATTGATTCAGCCAGGTATTTATAGCTTTCCGAGTCATTCGCCACGATTTTACCCATGATTGGCAAAGCGGTGAATGAATACAGATCATACAGTTTTGAGAATGGCTCAAAAACTGGTTTAGAGAATTCCAGAATCAGTAAACGACCGCCTGGTTTAAGCACGCGATACATGGCTGCCAGTGCTGCATCTTTATCGGTCACGTTACGCAGACCAAAAGAAATCGTTACCAGGTCAAAGCTGTTGTCGGCAAATGGTTCTAGAGTTTCTGCATTCGCCAGAACGAAATCAACATTGGTACAGCCGGCATCAATCAGACGGTCACGGCCAACATTCAGCATGGATTCGTTAATATCAGACAGTACTACATGACCGGTAGGGCCCACTTCACGGCTAAATACTTTGGCCAGGTCACCTGTACCGCCCGCAATATCCAGCACATGCTGGCCACGGCGCACGCCTGACATATTAATCGCAAAACGTTTCCATAGACGGTGAATACCGAATGACATCAGGTCATTCATGATGTCGTATTTGCTGGCTACCGAATGGAATACTTCAGCCACTTTCTGGGCTTTTTCATCACTGCTCACGGTCTTGTAGCCGAAGTGTGTAGTTGGACCGACGTTACCGGTATTGGCACCGCGTGGCAGGTTATATTTAGGGACAGTTCCAGTCACAGGCGTATCGGTCAGGCGTTGTTCTAGAGATTGTTGCTGACCTTGTGGAGCGCCTTGCGGAAGCGGAGTGGTTAAGAATGGGCTCATTTTGTCTGTCTGTTGTGCCGACTCGGGTGTAGGGGTAGGCGTTTGATTTTCATTCGACATTGGAGTCACTCCTAACATATCAATCGGGTTAATCTTGCATTGCCTGCATAATGACAGATTCTTGGATGTTATTCAGCAATCATGATGCAATTGTTATGAATAATATACAGAAAAATAGGAATATGGGCGGAAATCTTCACCGCCAGTGATCGAATAATTCATATGATTTATCACTGGCAATGTTCTGCCATACAAACCCGAAAATATCAGGATCAGGCAGGACCGCAAGCCTTCCTCATCATGGATGGGAAAGGAGTGTATTATTGGAATGGTGTTGGATCGCCTGAATGCACCTTATCAATAATGCCACGTTCAATCGCAGTAAAGTCATGCACGAATTTTTCTGCCGATTTTAAGGGTTTCATGGCCTGGAAACCGTCCTGCATAAACTCATACATCACCTGAAAATGATATTTATTGGCTGCGCCTTTACACATCTTGAAGGCGGTATAAACCACAAAGGAACGCATATATTTATCCAGGCTGACACCCAGCTGATCCAGCAATGCCAGCTGTTTCAAGCGTGCTTCCCCCTGATCCAGTTTTAGATAGGTCACACGCATCATTTCATCGGTCAGTGGTGCGTTGGCAGGATAATCCTCTAAAAGCTGGATTGCGACCTGTTCATCCAGTTGTACCGCCAGAATCGCCAGCTCGACGCCTGAGGTTCCGGTTTTCAGGGCATTTTCCGGAATCATTTTTTCTGCTTTATGCGCATATTTCATCAGTCGGGCAATCTGCTCGGCCAGTGCGTCAAAGTCCGGGCCACCGTAGAGCCGGTTCAGGAAATATTCGGCCATCAGCTGGTTATCTTTTTCAGAAAAATGCTGATGATGGCTACGCTGCATCCGTGCCTTTTGCCATGCCTGCACATCCTGTAAACGGCTTAAAATTTCAGGCTGAGTGTGATACTTCAGCTGATAATACTGTTCTAAGAGTTCATCTAATCGGGCAAGTTTGGACATGTATTTTCAAATATGATTTTTCGATCTCAGAATCTTAGAGGGTGTGGAGCAATCTCGCTATGACAAATTGATCAATGATTCCTTATTTGAATGTCAATTTGCTGTTTAAACAGACAATCTAATCGTGTGAAAAACGTTGCTAACGCTATTTTTGCCTTCAGACTCCTCGCTATACTGTCCACAAGAATAAAAGATGAGGGATCTCCATGCGTACAGAAGAACAAATTTTCCAGTTAATGGATGAAGACGAGCTATCCCTTACGCTGATCAATGCCCAGTATGATCTGAGAAAAACCCAAGGTCAGAAAAATGGCAAAAGCCTAATTGTTCTGGTCAATGGAATTGAGCTGGCAGGTAAGGGCGAAGCAGTCAAACAGTTACGTGAATGGATAGATCCTCGTTATTTGCAGGTGAAGGCCGATCAGCCGCAAGTATTAGGAGAAAAACAGACCTTCTGGCAACCTTATACACGGTTTATTCCTGCCCAGGGCCAGATCATGGTCTTGTTTGGTAACTGGTACAGCGATCTGCTGAGAACCACGATGCAAACCGGCGCCATTGATGATGCCCAGTTTGATGCCTATCTGGAAGATATGCGTGTCTTTGAGCAGGATCTAAAAAATAACTATGTTGATGTGGTCAAGGTCTGGTTCGACTTGCCCTGGAAAGTGCTACAAAAACGCCTGGATCAGATTGATCCGAGTGAAATGCAATGGCACAAACTGCATGGCCTGGACTGGCGCGACAAAAAAAAGTACGACACCGTGCAGCGTTTGCGAGAGCGGTTTACTAAAGACGAAGACTGGCTGATCATTGATGGGGAAGATGAAAAACAGCGTGACCAGCAGTTTGCACAACATATTTTGCAATCTTTAAAATATTGTCCGAATCATCCGGTTCGAGCCAAGGGACAATGGAAGCAAGCCAAAATTCCGGAATTATTGCAGCATCCTTCGCAAGAGCTTGCCAAGACAGAGGACTATAAGGCGGAACTGAAAAAACTGTCTCCTCAGGTGGCCAAGGCGCTGCGCTCAGACCCACACAATGTGATTTTACTGTTTGAAGGGATGGATGCAGCAGGCAAGGGTGGAGCGATCAAGCGGATTGTGAAAAAGCTGGACCCCCGTGAATATGAAATCCAGACCATCGGGGCGCCGGAAAAATATGAACTGAATCGTCCTTATTTATGGCGTTTCTGGAACAAGCTGCAGACCGATGATGATATCTGTATTTTTGACCGCTCCTGGTATGGTCGGGTGCTGGTAGAACGGGTAGAAGGCTTTGCCAGCCCGGCAGAATGGCAGCGGGCCTATGATGAAATTAACCGATTTGAACAGAGCCTGATTAACCATCAAACCGTGATTATCAAATTCTGGCTGGCGATTTCCCAGGAAGAACAGGCCGCCCGTTTCAAGGCGCGTGAAGATACTCCGCATAAGCGCTTTAAAATCACCGATGAAGACTGGCGTAACCGGGAACGTTGGGATGATTATTTAAAAGCGGCAGCTGACATGTTTGAACGTACATCGACAGAACAGGCGCCATGGCACATTATCGCCACTGATGATAAAAACACCGCTCGGGTTGAAATTTTAAAAACAATTTTAAAGCAGCTTCAGGCAGATTAATCTGCCTGAATTTTGAAAAGTTTGGGGATAAAAAATGAGACGGGAAATTTATTTGCTTTGAGCAATCTGTTTTTGCTGAATATTTTTTGCAGTACGATAGCAATCTTCAACATGTGCTTCAGCAATTTTTTTCATGACAAAATAACCGAGGCTCGCAGCTACCAGTTGACCACCGAGTGGAATGAATTTTGTGACTTGCTTTGTGATCACTTTCGCTGCAACATTGTTCAAAGATTTTTTGACTGCTGTACGTGCCACCACCAGACCGGAAAACTCGATTCCGCGTTTACGCAGTTCATTCCAGTGCACCTGTTTGGTTGCAGGATCAAACACACTGATCTGTTCAGGGGCCAAACCAAAGCGGGCATTGATCTCCGGTATCAGTTGCGACAGAATGCCGACATCAATGACCACGTCCAGAAATGGCACCGGAATCACGGCTGCTCCGGCAGAATAGTAGGCACGTTTTTTGGTTAGCTCTAAGCACTCGTTGCGAATTCTGTCTAAATCTAAACTTGGATCGATACGATCTGGAATTTTGTCTAATTTCATGGGCATTACCTAAAGCTAGATGTTGTTTTTTTCTGTTCAAACATCAATAAGATGCTTTTTTCAAAGAACTTTTTTGACTGAAGTATGAGTTTTAAAGTGACATAGACAGTTCGGTAAGTATAGTAAATAATCTTTATCATTTTGTAGTACTGCTCCATCTCATTTTTCAGGGGAAACGATGGCAATTCATGTTATTCAGAGTCAACGCATTGATGTGCTTTTGGATAGTATGCTGCGTATCGTCAACCAGAGCGCAAAAAATCCCTTGGCCGTGTTACAGCCGCGGCATTTTATTGTGCCGTCTCCTGCAGTCGAAGCCTGGCTCACTCAAAAAATTGCTGAGAAAAAAGGCATCAGCGCCAATACCCAGTTTCATCACCGGATCCGTGCCTTTCAATGGACTTCCTATCAGTGGGTGCTGAATAATCCCAAAGAAGTCGAACAGGTTCGTGAAGCCAATATTCCCAGAATTATTATTAAATGGCGGGTATTTCAGGCACTACGCAAATGTATTTTGCCTGAGCAGATTCCATTAGAGATCGATCATCCGCTGTATTCGATTATCAAACGGATTTATGACAGTGCAGATCGCCTGGAGCAGGGCACAGAAAAGCAGCTGAAAAAACAGAGCATGCTGTATTGGGTATCCGAACAGGTCTCGCGCCTGTTTAGCCATTATATGGATTATCGTGGTTATTGCGCGCGGAATTGCCCGCCACAGGAATGCCGTTGTCCCACCAACTGGCTAGCGTCCTGGGGGCAGGATATCGCGCTCGATCTTGAGCAGATGATCTATATTCCTAAAGATGAAAATGGCCATGAAATTCCGGTGGCAGACTTCGTCAAGATTCAGGCACGCGAACTGGAAGCCTGGCAGCGCTGGCTGTGGCAGCATGTCTTTCAGGATGATTATGCCAAGATTCTGGACATCGAACAGATGTACTGGGAACGTTTGGAAAATGAAGATACTCAGGCACAGGCTTTAAAACGTTTGCCACAACAGGTCGTGGTCTTTACCTTGCTAGAATTGCCACCGAGTCAACTGGATTTCTTGCGCCGTCTCGGTCAATACATCGATATTTATATTTTCCACTTTAACCCATCACAAGAATACTGGGCCGATAGTGTCGATCCGGACTGGAAAGCACGTTATGACCTTGGCGTGCAGGAACGTTTCATCAAGAAATTTGAAAAATCTCAGGGATGTTTGCCGACTGATACCGAAATCCAGCATTTCTTTGCTGCCTTTCAGCTGAACTTTAATGCCGAAGACCGGGAATCGCGTCATCCCTTGCTGACCCGCTTTGGCAAACAGGCGCGTGATCATTTCTCGTTATTATCCAAACTGTCTTCAGGTGAAGAAGGTCTCTGGGCGGATGCTTTCGTGGATGAATATCAGGATAGGTTACTGGCCAAGATCCAGTCGGATATTCTGTACCTGCTGGAACCGGAAAAACACCAGTATCCGCTTAAACCCGACGATGATTCGGTACAGATTCATGTCTGCCATTCTTCACTGCGCCAGCTGGAAGTTTTAAAAGAACAGATGATTCACTGGCTGGCTCAAGGTACCGAAGATGCCCCACGGCAGCCGAGCGATATTCTGGTGCTGGCCCCGAACTTGAAAGAGCTGGAGCCGGCGATTCGGAGTGTCTTTGCACCACCACCGCGAGAACGGGAAGGCAATAGTCAGCGTTTGCAAAAGGATAATCTATATTTACCTATTCAGATTGCCGGGGTATCCCGACTCGATGTCAGTAATGCCTGGCGTGCGGTACTGGGCCGGATTCAGCTGGTGCATCGACGTTTCAGTATTGAAGATTTTGCCGACTGGCTCAGCCTGAATGCCACCCAGCAACTTTATGCACTGGACTATACCCAAGTTGAGCGCATGTTACAGTTACTGGGTGAAGCGGGCTTTAAACGCGGTCTGGATCAGCAGCATTTACAGCAAAGCCTGACTGCCGGTGATGAAGACTACCGCTTCAGTTTTAAGTTTGCGCTGGATCGGCTGGCACTCGGACTTGCAGTGCCAGAACATGCTCTGTTTCAGGACACCTTAAGCTATGCTCAGGTCTTGAGTAGTGATTTTCCTCTCATTTCGACTCTGATCCAGATTTATCAGGATCTGGTACAGCGCCGTGACTGGCTGATTTTGCATGAACAGGGACAACGTACCCCGGTAAAAACCTGGCTGGAATATCTGCGTGAAGACTTGAATGAGTTCCGTGAAGCCGGGGTTGAGTCCTTAAAGACGGTCGCAGAAATCATTGACAAGCAGATGCGGATGCTGACGTTGGCCGATTACCATGATCAGGATGATCCGCAGGCCAGCCAGGAGCTGGTCGCCTTAAGTCTGCCATTGCCTTATGTACTGGAAGAAATTCAGAATACGCTGGAGATGCAACTGGATCAGGCCGAGCCGACCGGACAAATTACCTTTAGTCAAATCGGTCAGATCCGTCCGTTGCCGTATAAGCTGGTGGTGATGCTGAATCTGGATACCGGTAAATTCCCGAGCCGGAATCAGCAGGTGCCATTTGACCTGATGAACAGTTTGAAGCCGCAACTAGGGGATCGTTCCCGTCTGGATGATGACCAAGGCGCTTTTCTGGATGCATTGCTACTGGCGCAGGACAATTTATGGCTATTCTATAATGGTTTTGATGTTGATGACGGAGAAGCACGTGATCCATCCACTTCATTGCAAGAACTGATCCAGCATATTGCCTTGATTTGTCACTCAGACCAGCCCGATGCTGAAGTCGATGAAACGGTTGAGCTCAATGGTTTGAGCGTGGCCAAGCATATCCGTCAGCTCTATCATGTGCATTCATTACAGCCTTTTGACCCGATCGGTTATGTGGAATCTCATACTCCACGTTATCAGACTCAGTGGTTTGCTGTAGCAGAATATATTCGCAGTGCAGAGGGCAAGCGCAGCAGTTGGATCAATGCCCATTATCCGGCACTGATGCAGAAAGAAATCCGGGTGCTCAAAGGGGATGAGTGGATTCGTGACATGATTTTCCCGGCACGCCTATTCCTGAAAAGTGTCGGTATTTCCAGTGTGAGATATGCCGATCTGCCAAGTTCACGAGAACCCTTATTGCTGAATAAACTGGAACAGTATCAGGTTCGGGATTTTCTGCTGCAACAGGATCAAAAGATTGAGCCACAGCTGATGCTGGACCGCTTGCCGGTCGGAAAAACTCAGGAAGCGACTTGGCTCAGCAGTCAGCAGGAACAGCAATCGCTGAAAGAACGTTTATTGCAACTAAATAAAGAACTGACACCTGTAACGCAGCAAACCTGGCAATATAATCCTGAGCTGCTGATCCATATTACCTTGCCACAAGTGCCGCACAGCAGTTACTGGCTCAGCATGCAGTCTTCTTCGGCTTCAGAGAAACGTCGGGCACAGGTCTGGCTGGAATATCTGCTCTGGCTGGCCTATCTGAATAATGACGAGTTGTCGCCACAGCTGGAGCGGATTGTCATTTTTAGTAATAAAACCCTGAAATTTTCTGGACTGCGTTCTAGTCAGGCACGTCATCATTTACAGGCTTGGTTGAACGCTTGGGAAGTCGGACAGACCCAGCCGCTGGTATTACCAGCCGAATTGCTGATGAAAAAGGCCTGGGAATGGACCGAAAATGAACAGGGGCAGATCACCATTGCCGAGATGCAGGAACTGCTAAAGGCTTGGAATAATAGTTACAACCCTAAAGAAGCCAAGCCATTGACCTCAGATGAATCTAGTCAGCTACATCAGGACTGGCAGTTTATTTTGCAGGATCAGGACCCGGATCTGGCCTTGCAACGCTGCTGCCATGACTTTGCCCATGCGTTATATGCACCGATTCATGAATATCTGGAATGGATAAAAGAATAATGACCATGTTACCCAACCAGAACAAAAAGATTTCAACCAATCCGATTCAGGACATGCGCTTTAGCGGCCTGCACTGGATTGAAGCTTCCGCGGGTACGGGTAAAACCTATACCTTATCCAGTTTGATGGTACGGATTTTTCTGGATCAGTATTATCCGCATCAGGTCATTGCCACAACCTTTACCCGTAAGGCCACAGCTGAACTGAAAAACCGGGTACGTCTCAGAGTCGAGGAAACGTTGGCCTTCATTCAGCGTCATCAGGAGCTGAATTCAGTCGAAATCACCGCCAAAATCCAGGCTGAATCGGATCCGCTGTTCCAGCAGGTGTTGAAAGATTATGGATCACGCATGGATTACGCCCGGCGCCGTTTACGTCTGGTTCTGAACCAGTTGGATGAGCTGTTTGTTGGAACACTAGACAGCTTTAGTCAAAAATTATTGCGTGAATTTGCTTTTGAAAGCGGCAGGATTGAACGGGCTGAACTGACTGAAGATCAGGACCTGTATATCCAGCAGCTGATTCATGATGTACTGCGGGAATGGATCCAGCAGCAGCCGCAATATATGGTCAATCATCTGTATCTGCAAAACCTGTTAAAACCAGTGGAGCACTATACCGGGCTGGTCCGTGATGCTCTAAATTTCCGTGTGCAATACTTTCAGAAGGTAGAAAAAGTCGAATGGGATCTGGCTGAACTAGAGCACTGCATCCAACGCCTGTTCGATGTACATGAACATGAAATTGAGATCATTCGGGAGTATTGCCAGAATTCTCCGAAGTATTTTCATAAGAGTTTTTTCACCAGATTAAGTGACGTTTGTGAAAACTTTATGACCTGGATGGCGGCACTGAAAACTAAAGGTGTGATGAGCTTTTTTGATCCAGAACTGCATGCGATCTTATTGAACCTATGTTATTTGCGTCGTAAAAAAACCGATTTTCAGCCGACGACACAAGTGTTTAACAAAAGCTGTCCGGAAGCAGAGCAGCAGCAGATTCTACATAATAATCTGATTCAAGCCATTGATGGATTGTGCGAAGTCAAAGAGAAGATGGATGCCCAGCTGAAGCAGCTGACCACCTATCTTGAATATCATATTATTCGCAGTGTGCAGAACCGTCTACCACAAACCTTGCAAAAACAGGGTGAAACCACATTTTCCCAACAAATCCGTACCCTTGCTGAAGCTTTACAGGGACAGCAAGGTCAGCGTTTTGCCCAGTTTGTACAGGCGCGTTATCCACTGATTCTGGTGGATGAATTCCAGGATACCAATCAGGATCAGGATGATCTGCTCTCTAAAATCTGGCGTGATCCGAATCGGGTCAAAGCCGGCTGTATGATCATGGTCGGGGACCCGAAGCAGGCGATTTACGGTTTCCGTGGCGGCGACATGCTGACCTATAACAAGGCGCGTGCCGACGTGCGGCAAAAGCAGGGCCGTGAATACACTCTGATCCAGAACCATCGCTCGGTAAAGCCTCTGGTCGAGGTGGTGGACGCGCTGTTTCAACGCCAGATGGATTTTGGTGAACAGGTGCATTACACCCTGATTCAGGCGGGAAGCCGGCCACATCCGGATTTAATCGATAAAACGCTGAGTAATCCGTATCCACTACGCTGGATTCAGCTCAGTGAGCAGGACGTTGAAGCCGATCAGGTGGTCTGGAAAATTCGCCAGTTATTAAATCAGTCTGAACAGCAGCAGCTATATTTTCAGCAAGGTGACAACGTTCAGCACTTAAAAGCGGATGATATTGCAGTCCTCAGTTTTGGTCATTATACGCTGGAACAGGTCAAGCAGCGTCTGCAACGCATGGGGATTCCCTGTTATAAGGAATCCAAGCAGAGCGTCTTTGCCAGCCCAGTGGCTCAGGATGTTGCAGCTGTTCTGACCGCGATCATGGAGCCTTTTAACGAGGCCAAAGTCAAACGTGCCTTATTGACCCGTTTATTGGGTTTTAACCTGAAAAAGCTAATTGAACTGCAAGAGCAGAGCGAAGGTCTGAGCCGCTATATTGCCGACTTTGACGCCATCCGGGAAATATGGTTTGAAAAAGGGTTTCTGACGGCCTGGAATTATGCCTTAAACCTGTTTCAGGTCTGGACCAATCTGGTTGCAGGCCAGAGTCTGGACAATGAACGGGTAGTAGTAAATTTACGTCACCTGACCGAAATTCTGTGCCAGCAAAGCGAATATTATCAGGGTGCTCAAAAGCTGTATCACTGGTATCTGCGTCAGTTGCAATCACCTTCAGGCAAGGACAACGAAAAAGAACGCAAACTCTCTGGCGATCATGGGGTACAGCTCTTAACCATCCATGCTTCCAAAGGCCTAGAATTCAAAGTGGTGTTCCTGTTGGGTGCCGATGCACCTTTTGATGTAAATAAGGGGAATCTGAACTTTTCCCTGTCAGCCGCGGAAAATGTACTGGAACAATCCCGGGTGATTGCGGTTAACCATAAGGACTTGCATGAGCAGGCGATTTTGCAAAATGCGGCTCGGAATGCCGCAGAAAATCACCGGCTTTGGTATGTGGCACTGACCCGGGCCAGTCACCGGGTTTATGCCATGCTGCAAGATCAGAGCGGACAAGCGGATTCAGGTCTGGCGTTCTGGCGTGGACAAGGTGAGGCGGTCTTTCAGCATGCCTTAAGTCTGCTTGAACCACCTCTGGCTTCTGAGCCGCCTAGAATTGTGGCAAAACAGACAGAAGCACCGTTACAGATGCAGGCTCATCCTTTACCGGAGCGACAGTTCTATCCGCGGACCAAAACCAGTTTTACTGCACTGTCAAAGCATCTCCCGCATCAGGCAATATTGCAGGATGATCTGGTCATCGCTTCTGAACGTCCAGACAGTGCCGCAGATGAAATGAATCTGCTGGAACTAGAACAGCAGGTAGCCAGTCAACCACTGGACTGGATCAAGCTAAATTTTCCAAAAGGCACGGTGGCGGGAACTTTCCTGCACAGTATTTTTGAGCATATCGATTTTCAGGATCGCAGTTACTGGAATCTGGAAATCCGTCGCCGTTTTAAAAATACGGCACCACAAATCTGGCAAGAACTGAAAGAGAAATTTCATCAGGCCTTTCATGTTCGTCCATTGTTACAGCAAGCATTTACTCCGGGCTATCAGACGGCCTGTGTGAATTTACAGACCCTGTTCAGTCAGGTGGCCCGTCAAGGTCAAATGCAGCCGGAGAAATTGCAGCAGAGTATGCAAAAAGTACTCTCCAGCCTGAATTATAAAATCCTGACCGGAATTCGCCTGCATGATCAGAGTGAAGCTTATCGTCAGGAATGGCAGCAGTTTTTCCGTTCCGCTCAAACATTCGATCACTCTGAATGGTTGAACTTCTTAGGGCAGTTTCAACGCTATGTTACAGAACTTGATGATGAGCCTTTTATCCAGTTTTTCGAACAGGAAATGGCGCAGATGACGCCTGCTGAGACAGCAGCACAACTGGATGTAGAAACCGTTTTTCAGCAGGCATTCGATCATTTCATTGATGAGATGATTGAAGATCTTCTGCTCAATCGGGTTCATGACTGGCTCAAAGAAATTCTGGCTGCACCCCTACAGGCAGAGTTCAGCCTGGAGCAGTTGCAGCAAGGTACTTATTTGTCTGAATTCCCGTTTTATCTGTCTTTAACCGATGCGCCGTTACAGATTCGTCAGATCCAGCAACTGTTTGCCGAGCATGATATTCTCATGCCTGATTTTAATGAGGCAAAATCAGCACGCTATCTGACCGGGTCTATCGATTTGGTTTATTTTGATGGCCAGCGCTATCATATTGCCGATTATAAAAGCAATTTTCTCGGGCCGGATCAGCAGCATTACACGGCCGAAGCCATCCAGCAGAATATGACTCACTCCAGTTACTGGCTGCAAGCGGCATTATATCTGGTGGCACTGCATCGTTATCTAAGCGTGAACATGCAGGGATATGACATGCAGCAGCATCTAGGTGGAGCGACTTATCTGTATCTGCGCGGTATGAATGGTCAGGCTGAACAAGGCGCTTATCACTGGCAGTCTAGTCTGGAATTTATTCTAAAACTGGATGAAATTCTGGGCTATTTTGAGCAGAAAAAATCAGCATAATTTTGATGATTTATAAAATTTTAAGAGTTTAAACAGAAGATTATCCTGTGGATAACTTTGAGGATAACTGTGTGGAAAATGAGCAAATTCACGTGTCTCAGCAATCAGCCCATTTAATGGCCTGGATTGACTATCTATGTCAGCCACCATTCAGTTCGGCGACTTTTGATGCTGCCGCAAAATTGCTGATTCAGCAGCTCCTTGAGGCGATGCAGGAGGGCAATAGTTGTATTCCGGCCAGTGCCGAGCAAACAGCTCTATTGCATCATCTGGTGCTGGATCGGAGTCAGCAGGCTCAGGGTATTGCACCCTTTATTTTTGAAAACCAGCAATTGTATTTATACCGCTACTGGCAGCTGGAGCAGGCGGTCGCCACCCAGATCGCCCGGATCAAGTCACAAGCCATCACGCCAGTAAATTTAAGTGAGAGTGATCATAACCTCCTGACAGATCCACAGCAAAAGCAAGCGCTGGAAATGGTCGCTAAGCAGGGACTAAATATTATTACTGGTGGGCCAGGAACAGGTAAAACCTATACCTTGGCACATATGATTGCGGTACTGCATGAAGCCTTACCCAATATCCGGATTGCGATGGCCGCTCCGACGGGTAAAGCGGCGCAGCGGATGCAGGAAGCCTTGCAGAAAGCCTTACATAGTGAAAAGTTACAAGCTTTTGAACTGGAGGCTTTAAAGCAGGTTCAACCCTTTACTTTGCACCGCTTACTAGGCTTGGGGCGGTTGGGACGCCCACGGTTTCATGCCAAGCAGCCTTTACCCTATGATGTGATCGTGGTCGATGAAGCATCCATGCTGGACTTAAGCCTGTCACAGATGCTCCTTGCTGCAGTGCCAGATTCAGCCCGCTTAATTCTGTTAGGCGATGCAGACCAACTGGCCTCGGTGGATGTCGGCACTGTACTGGCAGACTTGCAGCAGACTTCTGTTCTGGCAGATAACTGGGTCAATTTAATCACGACGCGCCGTTTTGCCTCAGGCGCCCGAATTGGTGCGATGGCACACTTTATCCAGCAGGAGCATGTTCCAGCATCAGTTTTAAACCAGTTTGAACAGCAAGTGGTTGCTGCGAGTGAGCTGCAAGTAATTGCACTGGACCAGGTAGAGATTGACCAGCTGCAACTGCAATATCTGCCAGAAATAAACCCAACTACAGGTCTCCAATTAGACCCATATTATGATCAACTGATGTATGGCTATCAGGCTTATGCGGACGCGATCAAACAGGCTCAGGATCAGACTGATTTCGAGCAATATGTGCAGCAGGCAATTCAGCACTTTGATCATTACCGGATTCTCACCGCAATCCGGCATGGTGATCTGGGTTTGAATAAAATCAATCAGCAGATTGAACAGCGTTTTCTGGCCAGTGTAGGCAAGTTAAAACAGGGCGACTGGTATACCGGCCGACCAGTGATGATGACTTATAACGATTATCAGCTGGGTCTGTCCAATGGTGATATTGGAATCTGTTTCTGGAGAGAACAAGAAGGACAATCACAATTTGAAGTATATTTCCCGAGTCTGGAAAAATGGGTGCTGGCGACACGCCTGCCAAAAAGTATAGAAACAGCTTTTGCTTTGACGATTCATAAATCGCAAGGTTCAGAATTTACTCATACGGCTGTAGTACTTGATCAACAAGCCAAAAATTTACTGAGTAAGGAACTGATTTATACAGCGATTACTCGAGCTAAAAAAGTCGTGAGCTTGCTGGTAGATCGTGATGCGTTTACACAAGCGCTATGTGTAAGAACCACACGAATAAGTGGTTTAAGCGAAAAAATACTTGAACAATGTAACAATGTATTGGCAAAAAATAAATAACTTTTGTAGGTAAATGCTTACATGGATTCAGGAAATTGGCGCATGGAGCTTTTAATCGGTTTTTGAGAAGATTGGTCACACAAAAGAACTCAACACGGAAAGTTGGGTATAAATCGCATAATAAGAACAAGAATGTCACCAGACAGCGAACTTACAGTGAAGTAAGTGAAAGAGGAAACTTACAGCCGCTAAGCCTTGTAGTTTTGGGAGAGACTACAAGGCTTTTTTATATCTGCCGTTAATGGAATTTTGCCGTAATCTTATAGAACGATAAAATTGGCAGAATAAGTAAATTTAAGTAAATAGCGTAATTAAAAGATATATAAGTGTAACATTTTGCAAATTTCGATGATAATTTTGTACGCAATGGCTTACAGCGAGTGAGGATAAATGCCTCTATGAGCATTTCGACAATATGGCAAAATCTACCACACAAGGAAGTTATTTTTAGTCAGGAAGATTTGAAAATAATAAAGCGTAAAACGCACTAAAAAAACAATAAATAAAAAATGATAATAGAAGAAACTACAGCGCGAAAAAGCCCGAGTTTACTCGGGCTTTTTTTTATCATTTATTTCTAAGCGCGATCAGAAATATTTTAAATATAAAAAGATCAGTTAATTCCTGCAGTTATCTAAACAGCTACTCATAAGCCAGATCAAGTCCAATTCCTGAAATTATGTGTAAATTGAACCATATGGAATTTATTCATATCAGTAAATAAGCCAAGGCAGCTTGGCAGCCAATACCATCAAAATTCATGATCTATTTTTGCAATCTGACGCAATTTCCCTTAAAATATGCAACTTGCTGTAGTGATGCACGGCAGTCAATGTATTGAATTCTCATTACTTTGATTTTTATCAAGATATATAAGCATCTCGGAGAAATCGAATGGCTTTAACAAACGCAGATCGCGCAGAGATCATTGCTAAATTTGCTCGCGCTGAAAACGACACTGGTTCACCAGAAGTTCAAGTAGCTCTTTTAACTGCTCAAATCAATGACTTACAAGGTCACTTCAAAGAGCACAAACACGACCACCATAGCCGTCGCGGTCTGATCCGTATGGTTAACCAACGTCGTAAGCTTCTTGACTACCTAAATGGTAAAGACCACGGTCGTTATGTTGCATTGATCGGTGCTTTAGGTTTACGTCGTTAATTCGATTTAAACTTTATTTTCGGGTTTATTGCATGCCTTGTGCTTTATTACTGAAAACTAAAGTCGGTTTAGCCTTTGGCTAGATCAGGGGAAGGGGCGAATGTTCGCTCCTTCTTTGTGTTTAAAAATAGTGTTTATTTCTGGTGAGGTCGGCTTCTAAGCTTTGTCATTTACCCGTCCATTTGGATGTGAATGCCAAACCTTAGGGGTCTCCACTAGAATAAAATCAGGAAAAAATAAAACATGTCGATGTTTAATATTGTTCGTAAAGAATTCCAATTTGGCCAACATCAGGTTGTCCTAGAAACAGGTCGTGTTGCGCGTCAAGCCAATACCGTATTGATTACCATGGGCGGCGTAACTGTATTAGTTGCTGTTGTTGCTCAACCCACTGCTAAAGCAGGTCAAGACTTTTTCCCGCTGACTGTTAATTATCAAGAAAAACAATACGCAGCTGGCCGTATTCCTGGTGGTTACGGTAAACGTGAAGGCCGTGCATCTGAAGCTGAAACGCTGATTTCACGTCTGATCGACCGTCCAATTCGTCCATTGTTCCCAGAAGGTTACTATAACGAAATCCAGGTGACTGCGACTGTTGTGTCTTCTGACAAGACTATGGAAGCTGACATTGCAGCAATGCTGGGTACTTCTGCAGCACTTGCGATTGCAGGTACACCATTCCGTGGTCCAATCGGTGCGGCACGTGTGGGTCTGATCAACGGTGAATACGTTCTAAACCCAAGCTTTGAACAATTGAAAGAAAGTGATCTTGATCTTGTCGTTGCAGGTACGGAATCTGCAGTACTGATGGTTGAATCGGAAGCGAAAGAACTTTCAGAAGACCAAATGCTGGGTGCAGTATTGTTCGGTCATGATGAAATGCAAATCGCGATCCAAGCAATCAAAGAATTCGCGACTGCAGCTGGTGCGAAAGAATCAACTTGGGTTGCACCTGAGAAAAACGAAGACCTTCGTGCAAAACTGAAAGAAGCATTCGAAGCGAAAATCTCTGAAGCATATACCGTTGCGGTGAAACAAGACCGTTATGCAGCACTTGATGCACTTCAAGCAGAAGCACTAGCTCAGTTCGTTCCAGAAGGCGACGAAACTGGTCTTGCTGATGACGTAAACGAATTATTTGAAGATCTTAAATACCGTACCGTACGTGACAACATCCTGTCTGGTAAACCACGTATTGACGGTCGTGATACTAAAACTGTTCGTGCCCTTGATGTACAGGTTGGCGTATTAGAGCGTGCTCATGGTTCTGCATTATTCACACGTGGTGAAACTCAGGCATTGGTCACTACTACTCTGGGTAATACTCGTGATGCGTTGATGGTAGATACCCTGGCTGGTACCAAAACTGATAACTTCATGCTTCACTACAACTTCCCTGCATACTCTGTAGGTGAAACAGGTCGTGAATCTGGTCCTAAACGTCGTGAAATCGGTCACGGCCGTCTAGCTCGTCGTGGTGTTCAAGCCGTGCTTCCAGCAGCTGACCGCTTCCCGTACGTGATCCGTATCGTATCTGACATCACTGAATCTAATGGTTCATCTTCAATGGCGTCTGTATGTGGTGCTTCTCTATCATTGATGGATGCCGGTGTTCCACTTAAAGCACCAGTTGCGGGTATTGCAATGGGTCTGGTGAAAGAAGGCGAACGTTTCGCAGTTCTTTCTGACATCCTGGGTGACGAAGACCATCTTGGTGATATGGACTTTAAAGTAGCGGGTTCTGCTAACGGTATTACTGCGCTACAAATGGACATCAAGATTGAAGGTATTACCGAAGAGATCATGGAAGTTGCATTGAACCAGGCTTATGCAGGTCGTATGCACATCCTGAATGCAATGAACCAAGTGATTTCACGTGCTCGTCCAGAAATTTCTATGCACGCACCAACTTTCCAAGTGATCAACATCAACCCTGACAAGATCCGTGACGTGATTGGTAAAGGTGGTGCAACGATTCGTCAAATCACTGAAGAAACTAAAGCTGCGATTGACATCGAAGATAACGGTACAGTACGCGTATTTGGTGAAACTAAAGCTGCTGCACAAGCTGCGATTGCAAAAATCCAAGCGCTGACTGCTGAAGTTGAGCCAGGTACCATCTACACAGGTAAAGTGATTCGTATCGTTGAATTCGGTGCGTTCGTGAACATTCTGCCGGGTACTGACGGTCTGCTTCACATTTCTCAAATCTCTAACGAACGTATTGCCAACGTGGCTGACGTATTGAAAGAAGGTCAGGAAGTGAAAGTACAAGTTGCTGACGTTGATAACCGTGGTCGTATTAAATTGACAATGAAAGACATCGAACAAGCATAATTCGATGACTTTTTAAGTCTGAAAAAGCCCGCATCATGCGGGCTTTTTTATTTGGACAGATTCTTTATTTAAGAGCCAAGATCATTTAATAATCACATTTTAAGTAAAACGGATGCTTAAGCCTTGTATTGAAACACTCTTGGTTGAGAAAGCTGTTCTCATTCAGGTAAGCGGATCGGCTTCAGAATTTTTTAACATGCGATAAATCTCGTCTTTTAATTTCAGTTTTTTGCGTTTAATCGCATCGATATCATCATTGATATGATTGACTGGATCGAGTTCAAGCTGGCTAATCTGTTTGTCCAATTCACTATGTTCCTCAAACAGTCGGGCAAAGTACGGATTTTCCTCACGTAATTGCACAATTAAATCACGGTATTCTGGGAACATATATTTGATCTTTTTATTGCAGTCTTTGGTTTTCATAGGGATATTTATCACTCAAAAAATAAAAGAAAAAAGCAAAATATGCCCTAGTCCGCATTGATTTAACTCAAGCAGACCGGACATTAAAAGACATTACTTGAAATGCAGATGTTTCACCTCGCGACGTAATTCCTGCACTTCATCAATGAGATCCAGCATCATGGCAACGGCACTAAAGGAAGCATCAAAATCACGCTGCAAACGGTAAGCCCGTTGTGCTCGAGTAATATCTTCCCCGAGGAAGGTACCAGGATGCGTTTTAGAACGGTTCGGCAAAATTCCATGTTCAATGAGTTGCATCACCCATTCCGGACTTTGGCCACATGCTTCAGAAAAGTGGAACAAATCAAAGGTACGATCATCCATGATTTCAGAGGGGATATAACCGTTGGAAAAGTTTTCTCTATATTGAATTGTAGTCATAGCTCTACTCCTTAAACAGCCAGGCTTGAGACATTCAGAAAGGAAGGTCGTCCTGAAGTAGGGGAATGCCATAATATTTTATGGCCGCTGCGCTGTGCCCTAACGGTATGGGATGCTATTTGAACCAGCATCCTACCTAGAAGAGGAACTCTTATCCTATGGAAATCCTGCTTGAACCTGAACAGCTCAGTCTGAGCAGGGAAACAAAGATCTAGGCGGGCATCTGTTTTTATAGTTTTATCTGTCATTTGCAAACCATCCGTTGTTTGCAACACACATTTACCCATGCCTATCAATTGAGGAATACATGTTGCATGGATACTCTGTTCCAGAGTCCGTAGCAGATTGAATTGCAGCTGAAGATAGATCATTGTGTGAATAAAAAATAACCGTCTTCGATTCATTATTATGAGTTTGGGCTAAGGGAAACAGTTTTTATTTGTACTTAATTGTTTCAAATCATAACCATTAAAAAAGCCCCTGAAACAGGGGCACGGAAAACTGAAAAAAATTAGTATTTTATCCAGGTAACACTGCGTCCGATAACCGAAACGCCTACATAACCACGCAGGGTCAGGCGTTTGCCATTGGCGCTTAAACGTGCTTTACCTTTGTAAACTTTACCGCTGATTGGATCAAGTACCTTGCCATCATGGAATTCGCGAGGTTTTTTTGGGTCTGCCTTAAAATCCCAGATAAATGGCAAGCCAATAAATGGTTTATTCTTAAGCTGTCCTGGACATTTGCTACAGATTCCCAGTTTTTCTGCACCTGGCAGGCTGCGGGTTTCTACGATAATTCCCTCATAGCTACCATCTGGTTTTTTGCGGATTTCGACATCAGCACGAGAATAACCGGATTGATCATCGATAGTCTTCCATTTCCCCAGTAGTGGATCTTCAGAAGCAAGGCTTAAACCTGCTACTGTTGCCAATGTGATCCCCATCATTAAGCGACTTAAAATTTTCTTCATAACATGCCTGTTGATCAATGATTATTCATATTAGACTTATTACTCTAATTTATTTATAAATTGTAACAAAATCAATAGTATAAATTGTGATGAGATTGGCATAAAATTAATGAATACATGTGAATTATCACATGAGATAAAAATAAAAAAGCTCCTTAGGAGCTTTTTTTCTTAATAGTCTGAATTCGAAACTAGTTTTTAATCCAGGTCATATTGCGTCCGACCGTTGCACCTTCAGCGCGGCTATGAATGGCGAGATGCCTGCCATTATTTTTCAGGCGGGCACGGGCCTGATAAAGCTGACCAGAAGCCGGGTCGAGCAGAGTGCCGTTGATAAATTCATTGCTATGGTCGGGATGACTACTCAATCCCTTGAGCATCGTCAGTCCAATGAGAGGCTGATCTTTCAATGCGCCTTTGCATAGAGTGCAAGTCTGCTGTCGAGCTGCCCCAGGAATCTCACGAACATACACAATTTTGGCAATATAGCGGTTCTGGGCATCCTTACTAATTACCACATCTGCCAAGGAATAACCGGTACGGTCATCAATGGTTTTCCAGTGGCCAAGTAATGGGTCACTGTTGGCGAAAGCAGATAGACTGATGGTGCTTGCTCCTGTAAGAATGATAGAACAAAGCAGTTTGAATCTCATTGCCACATTACCCCATGTTATTGAAAATATATTTAATTTCTTAAAGTCATAAAAAAATTATGGGATTAATATAACGTGAAAAATACACTAAATACCAGTCAATCATCACATTAAATTAAGAAAAATGAATATGAGTTAAAAATTACGTTCATTCATCCTAATGAGAGGGGCAATATTTTCGTGATAAGGAATGGAATAAAGATAATGATTTTAAGCTGTCCAAGCCTTTGATCTGGTCAGACAGCTTACAGATGAGAATTTATAAAAAAATGAGGTTTATTCGACTTTCACCCAGGACACTGTACGTCCGAGCATGGGTGTACCTACATAGCCACGAAGCGTCAGCACATTGCCTCGGGAATTCAGCGTTGCCTTGCTTTTATAGACATTGCCGGTTAGTGGATCGAGAATTGAACCATTAACGAATTCATTTTTCTTTTCTGGATTTGGCTTTAGACCTGATAAGACAGAGAGACCCAGAATAGGTACATCTTTCAGTGCCTCCTTACATTTAGAGCAATGGGTATGTGCAGGACGATTTGGAATGGCATGAATACGAATGACTTTACCTTGGTAGGTACCATCATTGAGTTTACTGATTTCAACATCAGCACGCGCATAGCCCGTTTTGTCATCAATGGCTTTCCATGTGCCCGTGATTTCGGCTGCATAGCTGAAGCTCTGCACAGCACATAACATCACACCCATTAAATATCGAAATTTCATTTAAAATATTCCACTTATTTTTTTGATTTTTTTTACTTTGAAAATACCGTTGATCTTCTGATTCTATCGGTGTGCAAATTTTAATCATGGGGCAAGCTTGAAATTAAGTACATTTGTCTTTTTTATGAGAAATTTTGGTCAATATTTTATGAAAATATAAAATGAAAAAAGCACTCAATATTGAGTGCTTTTTTGAGTCGAACAGGGGCTGTTATTAACTGAGGTGTTCGCCAAACAGGCTCAAAGCTTCTTCAGCCGTAAAAATATAACGGCTATTACAGAACTGACAGTCCATCTCAATTGGATTCTGGAATTCTAAAGTTTCACGAACCGATTCTACACCAATCTGCTGTAAGGCAATCGCACAACGTTCTTTAGAACAGGTACAGCCAAACTGTAAATGTTCTACTTCTGGTAAGCGCACTTCTTCTTCGTTATATAAACGATAGAGAATTTCATTGGCCTCCAGAGTGACCAGTTCTTCTGTTTTTAATGTTTCAGTCAGCATAGTCAGACGTGGCCATAAGTCTTCATCGACACGGCGTTGTTCTTCTTCACTGTTACGCGGTAGCAATTGAATCAGCAAACCACCTGCACGGTTGTTGTCACTGGCCAGCACGATACGTGTCGGAATCTGGGCAGACAGGTCATAATATTGCATCAGACAGCCAGCCAGATTTTTCTGATCAAGCGGAACAATACCTTGATAACGCTCACCAAATTCAGGCTCGATATTGATAAACAGCACTGGATTAGTCAGTGATTTTAAAACTGTGCTGCTATCTTCTGCTGCCTGAAAATGCGGATCTTCTTCATAATCCGCCAGTGCACGTACTTCACCGCGATGGTTACATTCAGCCATTGCCCATTTAAATGTGCCTGAAGCCTGAATTTGCAGGCTGATACGCCCTTTAATTTTCAGGGTACTGGCCAATAGTGCAGTGGCACTCAGCATTTCACCTAACAGGATTTTTACTGCAGGCGCATAATCACGCTGGGCCAAAATTGTTTGTAAAGCTTCTTCAAGATGCACCACTTCACCACGAACAGGGCTATCTTCAATAAAAAAGCGTTGGCGTAAATCAGACATAAAATTCTCCATAACCCTGCTTTAATGGTGGCATTATTGTAAAACACAAGTTATGCCAGATCATCTCTTATGGCATCAATTCCTGAAGCGTTGTTGTCCTGTTGCGTGTCCGTATCCTGTTCTGGTGCTTTTTTTAGCTGATCCTGAGCAAGAAGATGCTCCAGTTCTGCCAGTGTATTCCTTGAGCCTGCGAAATTAAACGGACTCTCCGTATCCGGATGAAATTGACGATTGAGCAGTTTCTGATCATGAGTATGAAACTCATGGATCTTTTGTTGCGCCTGTTCTTCAGACAGTCCGCTCAGCTGAACTAGCAGACACTGACTTAGTTCTAGTGCAGAAGCATAGGTTTCTCGCCAGATTCGTTCCACGCCCAGCTCCTGAAGTAGATGGACATGATGCCGGTTACGTGCCCGTACCCATAAAGACATGTCAGGATAATTTAAGCGCAGATGTCGGACGGTCAGCAGTGAATCTTCAATATCATCAATGGCGACAATCACATGCTGAACCGTATCCAGATTTGCCTGAGCTAAAGCCTCTGGCTCAGTCGCATTGGCCTGATAGAAGGTAATACCGTAAGAGGTCAGCAATTCAGTTGCTTCGATATTGCTGTCCATTACACTGAATTTTTGCTGCTGTTGCAGCAAAATACGGGCAATGATCTGGCCAAAACGGCCAAAACCGATTAATAAAATTGGTGCAGTATTTGGTGGAAGGCTTTCAATGTCAAAGGTCGCTGCCAAATGATTTTGCCGATCCAGTCGTGGCAGAATCTGGTTATGTAATAACCAGTAAAATGCCGGTGTGAGTAGCATGGATAAACTTGCCATCCACATCAATGGGGAGAGCAGGGTTGGAGTAATGATCTGCTGCGAAAGTGCAATGATGAGTGCCAGAAAAGCGAACTCACCACTTTGTGCCACACTGGCGGCGAGTAGCGTACTGTTGCGCCAGCTATGTTGATAATAACGTGCCAATCCTAAGGTAATCGCAAATTTAATCAGGATCAGCGAAAGTGTTCCGGCAATAATCAATACGGGTTGCGTCAGTATATCGGCAAACTGCAATGACATGCCCAGGCTGATAAAAGCCAGCCCAATCAATAATCCGCTAAAAGGCTGCAGACTCTTTTCGACCGAAATCCGGAAATCAGAATCAGCCAGTAACATGCCAGCAAATAATGCCGCGAGGTACAGATTCAGTCCCAGCGTATCCATCAGGACTAGTAAGCTCAGGAAAATGACAATGGCAACAATGCTATGCAATTCATGACGACCACTTTTGGCAATCCAGCGATAGAGCGGCTGCATGAAATAGCGGTTACATAGAAATAAGCCAGTAAAGGTAGCCATCATGGCAGCAAAATAAGCTATGCCATGTTCTGTTGAACTGACCCCAGCAAAAAGCGGAATCGCTGCAATGATAGGAATTGCAATCAGTGCATGAATCAGGGTGTTGGCATAAGCGGATTGACCATAACTGGTCGCCAGTTGTTGCTGATTATTTAAAAACTGGGTCACCAACGTCATGGCAGAGAGGCTGCCGGCCAGTCCGATGACAATGCTGGAAACCAGATGCTGATCGAGAAAGAACCAGGCCAGCAGGCTCAAAATCAGGGCCGTGCTCAGTACCTGTAAAATGGCCATAAACCACAGGGGTTGCCCAAGCTGAAGAATTCGTTGTGGTCTGAGTTGTAGGCCAATCCAGAACATTAGGGCCAACAGGCTGATTTGAATAAAAGTCTGCATCACCTCAGGAGCAGAGATCAGCGCTAAGGCACTTGGCCCAATGATTAAACCTGTCAGTAAATAGCCCAGCAGCACTGTTGGCAGTCTGAGTTTATGGCTCAGTGGCACCATGAACAGTGCAATCGCCAGAACCAGCGCTATTTGTAACAGTATCGACATTTTTCCGCCTTAAATTTTATTTTCATCCAGTCTTAAAGTTGAGCCTTTATCAAATGAAGATGGTCTCAATATTTTAGCTGAGTTCTTGTGGATCGATATCCAGTGTCAGCTTCATATTGGATGGCTTATCCTGTAACAGGTTTTGCCACCAGCTACGGACATAATAATGCAAACGGGCACGGTCTGCGGACAATAGCACCATATGGGATTGATAGCGTCCGGCTTTGCGTTCCATCGGGGCAGGAATGGGACCCCAGATGTCCAGCACCAGATCGGGATATTGCCTGAGCAGGGCAGCATGTTTCTGTAAGAATTCGGTATTTTGTGCCTGATCTTTGGATTCACAGCGAATCAGCACGGCATAACGAAAAGGAGGCATCTGGGCGATTTGCCGTTCGGTCAAAGTCTGCTTGGCAAAAGCGCGGTAATTTTCAGTGACTAAGGTATTCAGCAGCGCATGATCAGGTCTTAGGGTCTGTAAATATACATCCCCTTTATGTTCCCCACGTCCTGCACGTCCTGCGACCTGTACGATCAATTGTGCTGTACGTTCTGTGGCCCGGAAATCGACGCTAAGAAGACCGGAATCGATATCTAAAATCGCGACTAACGTGACATAAGGGAAATGATGGCCTTTGGCCAGCATCTGCGTGCCGAGCAGAATTGCAGGCTCGCTTTTTTGAATCTTGTCATAGATCTTTTGCCAACTACCCACCCGGCTGGTTGAGTCGCGATCGACCCGGATCACTTCAGAATCTGGAAAAAGCTCATTCAGATGTTCTTCAACTTTTCCAGTCCCCATCCCTAAAGTAGCCAGCTCCTGATGCTGACATTGCGGACACTGTTCAGGCATACGATGAATGGTGCCACAATGATGACAATGCAGATGCTGATAAGGTTGCCGGTGCACAGTGAAATTGGCATCACAATTCGGACACTGCGCCTGCCAACCACAACTGCCACAGATCAGTACGGGCGCATAACCACGACGATTCAGAAAAATGAGCACCTGTTCTTTTTTAGCCAGGCGTTTTTTGATTTCTTCAATCAGATGCAGGCTGATGCCATGCTGCTTTGGTGCCACTTTTAAATCCAGAATATGGATTTTTGGCATTAGTGCTGTACCCGCGCGTTGATTCAGTTCCAGCACCTGCATTTTGCCTTGCTGCACCAGCGCATAGCTGTCAATGCTGGGGGTGGCCGAACCCAAGAGGACTGGACATTGCTGTAAATGTCCCCGGTACAATGCCACATCACGGGCATGATAGCGAAAGCCTTCCTGCTGTTTAAAAGACAGATCATGCTCTTCATCCAGAATGATCAAGCCCAGATTCGGCATTGGTGTATAAATCGCAGAACGGGTGCCAAGCACAATGGACGCTTTACCGGTTTCAGCGGCTTGCCAGGCTTGTAAGCGTTTACTGTCATTCAGGCCAGAATGCAGCAGGGTAATATGACAATGGAAACGGGACTGAAAGCGGCTAATGGTTTGTGGCGTCAGTCCGATTTCAGGTACCAGTACCAGTACCTGCTTGCCCTGTTTGAGTACCTGTTCCATGATCTGAAGATAGACTTCAGTTTTGCCACTGCCAGTCAGGCCATCGAGTAAAAAGGCCTGATATTGCTTGCGGTATTTCAGCACTTGCTGAATCGCATGTTTTTGTTCCGCATTGGCCGTTAATGGCATCTGGGCCAGTTGTACAGGTTGCGGGCTAAAATCCTGTGCTTCCAGGACACATTCGCAAATCCCTTTTTTTTCGAGCGCTTTTAAAGTCGCTGTTTCTATTCCGGCCAGATTTAAGAGATTCTCAGTTGTTCCCACCGGATGCAGTTTTAGAATCCGATAGGCTTCCTGTTGCCTCTCGGAACGGCGAACCTTGGCTTCAGCCTCATGATCCAGCAATTTCCAGTTTCGGGCCAGCAGGTTATAAGGTTTGCCCTGACGCAATAAGGTCGGCAAAGCAGTCTGGATCACTTCCCCGATAGGAAACTGGTAATACTGTGCTGACCAGGTCAATACACTTAAAACCTGGGAATTGATAATGGCACGGTCATCTAAGAGCTCGGTGATGGCTTTCAGTTTGAAGCTCGGATCAATCGGAGCATCTAGCGGTAATTTTTCAGTAATCACGCCGACCAGATTTTGCCGGCCAAAAGAAACCGCGACTCGGGCACCCACTTCTGCCTGCTGATATTGTTCCTGACTCAAGCTATAGTCAAAACAGTCAAACAGATGCACCGGCACTGCAACACGAACACGATAAACAGGGGCAGTAACGGGAACAGAATTTGGCATAGTAACAGAGTGGGTCCTGATGAAATTTCGTCGTGCTCAAAGTTCAGTTATGTTAGAGTGAGCAGATAATTTATATTGAAGAATATGAATGATTTTGATGGTCTGACGCAACAGCGTTAAGCAAAATTTTGGAAAATTAGAGCATTACAATGCCTGCATATCAGTTTACTGCGCTTGACGCTTCAGGGAAGCAGCAAAAAGGCGTGCTTGAGGGGGATTCAGCACGACAAATCCGGCAACAGCTTCGGGATCAGGCGCTGATTCCGGTGTCCGTAGATCCGGTTGAGAAAAAAGACCAGTATTACCGTCGCAAATGGTTTGAAAAAAGCATTACTGCTTATGATCTGGCCCTTATGACCCGACAACTCTCGGTACTGGTCGCTGCCGCAATTCCGCTGGAGGAAGCCATTCGCGCCGTCGGCAAGCAGAGCGAAAAAGTTCATGTGCAAAATCTGCTGATGTCAGTACGTTCTAAAGTGCTGGAAGGGCATAGCTTAGCTCAGGCGCTACAACAGTCTGGACGTTTTCCAGAACTATATATTGCCACCATTGCGGCCGGCGAACGTTCTGGTCACTTGGATTTGATTTTGGATCAGTTAGCCGACTATACCGAAAACCGCTTCGCCATGCAGAAAAAGATTCAAGGGGCGATGATCTATCCGATTATTTTGCTCTTGATGTCTTTTGCGATTGTGATGGGTCTAATGACCTATGTGGTACCGGATATCGTCAAGACCTTTGATCAAAGCAAAGATGCCTTGCCGTGGATTACAGTGACTTTAATGAAAGCCAGCGATTTTATCCGGATCGCCTGGCCATTTTTGTTGATAGGGAGTGCGATAGGTATTTTTCTTCTGGTACGGTTTTTAAGAACAACGGCTGGGCATTATGCTTTTGATCGTCTAACTCTGAAACTACCTTTATTTGGAAAATTATCACGTGGCATTAATGCTGCCCGTTTTGCTAGTACCTTATCAATTCTGACCCAGTCCGGTGTGCCACTGGTGGATGCCTTACGCATCGGGGCAGCGGTAAGTAACAACTGGGTGATCCGGGATTCAGTTAATCTGGCTGCTGAAAAAGTCACTGAAGGCGGGAACCTGGCTACCCAGCTGGAACGTAGTGGTTATTTCCCACCGATGATGGTACAAATGATCAAAAGTGGTGAAGCCTCAGGGGAGCTGGATCGTATGCTAGAACGGGCATCGACCATGCAGGACCGTGAGGTGACCACGCTGATTTCGACATTACTCGCACTTCTGGAGCCGCTGATGCTGGTACTCATGGCCAGTATTGTGCTGGTAATTGTGATCGCAGTGATGCTGCCAATCGTGAATATGAATAATATGATTTAAATAACATGTGTAACGTCTACAAAGAATTGAAAGTGCCTGAAACTTTCTAAAGATGAATGAGAGATATTGAATGAAAAGGAATCCAAATCAAGCCAAAGACCCTTCAACTATAGCGGTTGAACCTACCGTACGTGTGAGCCAGTTACGTGCCCATCGTGCCTCAGGTTTTACCCTGATTGAAGTAATGGTGGTAATTGTTATTCTCGGTGTGCTTGCAGCGCTGATTGTTCCAAATGTAATGGGACGCGGTGAAAAGGCTAAAGTGGATACCACAGTCATCAAATTGCAGAGTATTGCGGGTGCACTGGATCAATATAAGCTGGACAATGGCAAATATCCAAGCATGCAGGAGGGTGGCCTGGATGCACTGGTAAATCAGCCGGCAACAGCGAAGAACTGGCTGCCAGGTGGCTATGTGAAAGGGGGTTATCCGAAAGACAGCTGGGATAATGACCTGCAATACGTGATTCCAGGAACCAATGGTCGTGCTTTTGATTTGTACTCTTTTGGTGCCGATGGACAGGCAGGTGGGGAAGGAACTGATGCTGATATTTATTACCAACCTTAACTGATAATTATTATAAATTAGTAGGTTATTGAATATATCACTTCACTTGATTGGTTGTTTCAATATTGGGTGAAGTGATAATAACTCTCAATCATAAAATATAATATAAGTATATGAATTTAATAATATTATTATAATATTGGTGATTTGATAGTTATAATAAGAATTATTCCCATATTTATCTATTACAATTATCGTAAAATGTGAATAAATATAGACTTTCTATTTACAAAAAATAGCTCATAATATTCTTAATGGCCCTTTTTTAGCCAAAGGAGAATGGTATGAAAGCATTAATATTGTCGGATGAAATAAACCAGTTTCATTGGTCGATGCTGAAATCTGTTCTTTTGGTTTTAAGCATTCTTCCAGCCAGTCAGGGAATTTTGCATTTATGGCAGACCACTGAAGGCAGCAGCCAGATTATGGTAGGTTTCTTTGCCATTAGCATGATGAGTACCTTATTCGTACTATGCTTCTGGTCAGCATTAAAAGCGTCTGTCGTACAGTTTGAACTGGAACAGGCTTCTGCATTTGAAAACGGAATTGTACAGGTCTATCGCTATATTCCAATGCTGTCACTGGCGAGCATGTTATCTTATCTGGTGATCCAGTTTTAATAACATATAGATAAAAAAACCGAGGCATGAACCTCGGTTTTTTTATAGCTCCTCCTTTTTAAAAGAGGGACTTTTGAGAGAATTATCTTCTCGACTTAAAGCTGATATCCACCTTACGTGGGCGGAAGCGCCAACCCAGTAATAATAACAATACGGAGAAAATCAATACTGGCCAGTCGCTGAGTTTCATGTAAAGCGTTTCACCCTGCATGGCGGGTAACTCACCGCGGAGTATAGCTTCTTTATCCATAGGTGCACGTTTCACAATATGGCCATTGTGGTCGATGAACGCAGTTACCCCAGTATTGGTAGCACGAATAAACCAGCGACCATTTTCCTTGGCCCGCATTTGTACCATCTGTAAATGTTGCTGTGGACCGGCAGTGCCAGTAAACCAGGCATCATTAGATACGGTCACCAGAAAATCGCTTTGGCTGGCATTACGACGAGTCAGGTTTGGATAAGCCACTTCATAGCAAATCGCTGCACCTAAAGGATGGTTTTTCACATTTAATGGTTTCTGGATATCCGCACCACGCGAGAAACCACTCACCGAAGGGTCGTTTTGCAGAGCTGGAAGTACCCAACTGAGTGCGCCAGAGAGTGGAATATATTCTCCAAAAGGCACCAGACGCTGCTTCTTATACAGACCACTCGACTCATCACCAGTGGCCATGATGCTATTGTAATATTTTGGCGTGCCTGCTTCCTGTGACTCAGCCAGATCCCAGAACGGAATACCTGTGACCCAAGCTGTTCCAGATTTTTCTGCCTGAACTTTCATGGCATCCAAGAAAGGTTCGATGTCGGTCTGGAACATCGGAATCGAAGATTCTGGCCAGACAATTAAGTCACGTCCCCATTCAGTCTTGCTCAGATTGGCATAGATCAGCAGAGTTTTTACCTGATATTCAGTTAACCATTTCAGGTCCTGAGGAATATTGCCCTGGATCAGAGAAACGGTGAGCGGCTTTTCATTTTTTTCTTGCACGAAAGTCAGTTGTGCTGCGCCCCAAGCACCCAATAACAAGAGTGCAGAAGGAACGATCCAGAAGACCCGTTTACTTAAAATTTCAACCAGCGCACAAGCTAGAACAATCACTACAAAGGACACCCCAAATACACCGAATAAAGGCGCATAGGCATCCAGATAGAGCTCAGTAAAAGCATAACCTGCAAAGAGCCATGGGAAACCGGTAAATACCCAGGTTTTGGCCCATTCAAAGATTACCCAAAGTGGTGCAAAGGTAAGAGGTGTTTCCGGGAAAAAGCGACGATAAATAAAAGTCTGAAGCGCAGTAAACAGTCCCATGACGATCGCCATGATCAGGATCATGATTACGCTCAGGAAAGCACTGGTATCGCCATATACATGAATAGAGGTATAGAGCCAGAATGCACCCACAAACCATAATCCAATCCCATAAGCCCAGCCAATGCCAAAGGCCTGTTTCGCACTACGACCACGGACACAAGCATACAGTAAGGCAGGAGAGAGGATCGCCAGCCACCAGTAATGATAAGGTGCCAGTGCCAGGCTAAAAATGGCTCCGGCAAATAAGGCAATCAATACAGGATAAATTAAGGCTAACTGCTTTTGCTGCTGGGCTGGATTTAATAGCTTATCGAAATATGCTCTCATTGGCGCACAGCTCGAATTAAACGAATAGAACGTGAATCTGCCTCAAGAATGGTAAATTGCCAGTTTTCCAGTTCAATCGTCTGACCTTCCAAATCATTTACCAGACCAATTTCTTGTAATAACAAACCGCCCATGGTTTCAACTTCATCATCGGAGAAATTGGCATCTAGCATATTGTTAAAATGCTCGATTGGCGTCAGCGCTTGTACTACCCAGGTATTGGCTGTCTTCGGGTCTTGATCCGGAACAATATATTGTGCTTCTTCATCCGCAATATCATGTTCGTCTTCAATTTCACCCACAATTTCTTCGAGAATATCTTCTAATGTCACCAGGCCTGAAGTTGTACCGTACTCATCAATCACTACCGCAATATGAGTCTGGGTATTTTTCAGCATACGTAGAACCTGATCCGAACGCGCACTTTCCGGCACAAACAGCGGCTGACGCATCAAGGCACGAATATCGACTTTGGAAGAAGGCTCGGTCAGGAAAGGAAGCAGATCTTTGGCCAGCAAAATACCAACCACATTATCCGGTTGGTCAGATGAGAACACAGGGAATCGCGAATGCGCAGATTCAACTAAAACATGCAGAATTTCCAGAAGTTGGTCATCTTCCTGCAAGCTAATCATGGACGTTCTTGGCGTCATGACTTCACGAATTTTGGTGGCTGGCAGATCCAATACGCCTTCCAGCATTGCAACAGTATCGGGTTCTAAAAATCGACGTGAATCTTGTACTAATTTTAGCAGTTCGTCGCGAGTTTCGGGTGCAGTTCCCAGCCATTTACGTAAGCCGCGCATACCCCACGACGGGCCTGATTCCTCGTGCATGATCTTTCCTAAAGACTCTTAATATCTAAAAAAACGTGATTTTATCATACCGCAGAAAATACGCTTGTCTATTGTAATTATGCTGCGCAGACTTGATCTTACGGGTCAGTCTGGTTTTGTGAACTGGCTCAAAGCGTGGGCTGCAATGCCATAGCCGCTTTATGCTAAAATAAGGCTGATCTTGAATTCCTGAGTCTGTCGATGTCTGAAGCCGAAATTACGCCAAGCCTGCAATTGAATACCCGTGGATTACGCTGCCCTGAGCCAGTCATGATGTTGCATCAAGCCATCCGTAAGTCTAAAGCTGGTGATGTAGTTGAAGTTTTTGCTACGGATAATTCGACCTCTTGGGATATTCCAAAATTCTGTATGCATCTCGGCCATGAACTACTGCTCCAAGAAGAGCGTCTGGATGAAAATGGCAATAAAGAGTTCCATTATCTGGTGAAAAAAGGCGGTTAAAAGATTTTTTTGGGTAGATGAGTGATTCATTTGCCCATATTTTTGAAAGATTAGGGTCTGTTGACATTTACTGTTCATAA